>JAGIAB010000487.1 GCA_017745135.1 Flavisolibacter sp. | reverse complement strand
TACTGAAAAACAACAACTGTCCCATCTATTAAGTGTCCGTGATTATAGCCGAATCAATTGGAGACATCACACAGAAAAAATTCATGAACTAACAGAGGAGCGTTTTGAGCTTCTCAACAATAATGACCTATTAGCCTTGCTGAACCAAAAAAAAGATGAAGTGGATGAAGCGATAAAAAGTATTAACGATAGACAGAATGGAAGCGCCGATTAAATTGACCACCTCAGGCCGAGGCAAATTGACCACCTGTTTTGCTGGCGAAGATTTGGTAGTTCAGGTATGTCAGGGTTAACAATTTTGATGTGGTTTACTTTTTCAAATTTAGTTACTTGGGGTTAGTTTTTCTGCTGCTCTTTTTTTTCTCATTGATTCACCTTTTAGTTCCAGCCTGTGAGCGTTGTGAACGATCCTGTCCAGTATGGCATCTGCGATGGTTTGCTCTCCAATGATGTCATACCATTTGTTTACCGGCACCTGAGATGTGATGATCAAAGCTCCTTTTCCATGCCTGTCTTCAATGAGTTCCATCAGTGCAAGCCTGCTGGGTGCATCAAAAGGCTGCAGGCCAAAATCGTCCAGTATCAGAAGTTGCTGGCGTTCTATTTTTGCTATCTCTTTCAGATACGAGCCGTCTGCCTTACTCATTTTCAGTTTGGTAAATAGTTTGGGAACGTTGTAATAAACAGCTTTGTATCCCATGCCGCAGGCATGGTGTCCAAGTGCAGAGGCTATATAGCTCTTGCCGATGCCGGTGCTTCCGGTGATCAGTATTGTTTCTGCTTTGTCTATAAAGCTACAGTCGGCAAAACGCATGATCTGGTTTTTATCAATATTACGGTCACTGTTGTAGTTCACCTCTTCAAGGGCTGCTTTGTAACGGAAGCGGGCATTCTTTATTTTTTGTTCAATGGAGCGTCCCTGCCTTTCATCCCATTCTGCATCTGTGAGGTGTGCAACAATTTCATCGGCAGTAAAGGGTTCGCCGGTATTGTCCTGAAGATTGGTTTTGAAAGCCCGGTACATGCCAAAGAGCTTCATTTTTCGCATTTTGTCCAATGTGGATTCATTCATTGTTTTTGGTTTTAGTTATTGATAATAATGTTCTCCGCGGATGTTGTCATGGAAGGGCATCTGCAGCTGGTCAGTTTCGTCCGGCGTGTCCCTGAGATCCAACTCTCTTTCCAGTATCTTCTGGATGGTTTTGTAATTGTAGGCACCATAGCCAAGGGCCCGCTGGCAGGCTTTGATCAGCCGGTCATTGCCCACTTTTTTAGCAAAGCCCAATATGCCCATGCAGGACTTATAGGCTTGTTCGGGGTGTTGCTTTCGGTCGAGTACTTTGAGTACATACAACCTTACATCTTCGTGTATGCCGGCTGCCCAGGAGGTGAACCGCTCCGGTGTCCACTCGCTTACAAAGCGGTGGGTGGAAGCCATGTGATCTTTGTGGGTGGTATAGCGGTAAGCACTTTTGGTACGCTCGTGCAGGGCAATACGTTCGTAGTTGTAAAAAATTTCAACACTGCTTCGGGAATATAACAGCTTTACCTTCTTTCCAATAAACCGATAGGGAACGCTATAGTAATGTTTGTCGGCACTAAGTCCAACATGACCATTTTTTGCAACCGTTGCATACTGATGTTTTTTTAGTTCATAACGTAGTTCAGGCAGTGGCATCAGTGTATTTCTTTCCACTTCGTCGAACTGCTGCCGGCGGCTGTAATTGCGTCCTCTGAGCGGTGCATTGTTATGGTCTTCCAGTGCTGTAAGTATAGCCAGGTTGAGGTCCTGCAGTGTAAAATACTCCTGCCTTTTTACTTTTACATATATACGTGTGTAGATGATCCGCACAGCGTTTTCAACCAGTGCTTTATCCCGTGGCCGGTAAGCTCTTGCAGGCAGAATAGCGGTTCCGTAATGTTCTGCAAAATCAGCAAAAGTTTCATTAAGCGTAGGCTCATATTTACTGCTTTTACTAACGGCTGATTTTAAATTATCAGGAACAATAGCCCGAGGTACGCCACCACAGTAATGCAGGGCATTCTCGCAGGCAAAAATAAAATCCTCTTTTTGCTGTGTCATTACAGCTTCCACATACGTCAGCTGGCTGGCTCCAAGAATAGCAACAAAAACTTCAACTGGTTTTAGCTCCCCTGTTTGTTCACAGGTGATCTCAAGTTTATCTCCTGCAAAATCCACATAGAGTTTATCACCGGCTTTGTGCTCCATGTGCATGGTGGGATTTACCTGCGCTTTCCACTGGGAAAAATAATGTTTGAACTGACTCAGACCCACACCATCAGGATGATTGGTTTTATATTCTTTCCAGAGTAACTGGCGGGTAACTCCTTTTCTTTTCAGTTCCTTTTCAATGGCCGGGAAAAGACTGAATAATGTTTGCAGGCGTTCATTCAGTGGCCTGTCCTCAGGCTTTACAAACAAATCCTCCAGCTCTTTATCACTGAGTTCACCTATCTCTTCAACGCTTAATCCGGAGGAAGTAAATTCTTTAATGTACTTCTTAAGTGTGTTGCGGGCTATTCCAGTTTGTGCAGCTATTTGAAGCTTGCTCAATCCCTGGCTTTGTAAACGAAGAATCTGTCGGATCTTAATCATGCTGATCGGGTTATTTGCCATTCATGTTGGTTTAAAAATCCAACATAAGGCTCCTGACAACATGAACTAAAATCTTCTTATTAGGTGGTCAATTTGCTCCGGCCCGAGGTGGTCAATTTACACCGGCCTGCACTGGTCAGCTTAAACTGGCGCAGGGTGGTCAATTTCACCGACGCTTGCAATCATAACAAGGAGTATGATAACCTTAATGATATGTTGGTTGCGGTTCAGCTAATGGGTAAGTTTCAGAGGGTTCATAACAACATTAGACCCGACTTCATATTGCTGCTTCAAATAACGGAAGAGCATAAGTATGACGATAAAAAATTTGATGCTCTATACAGGGCCTGTGTCACAAGATTTTTCACCCTTATAGAAGCAGATATTTATGGGCTGAACCAGCTTGATATGTACGAAGGTTATGACGATAAAAAAGACCGGTTTATAGAGAAGTTCAAGGAAACATATAAGCAGATTTGTCAAACTTGGAATAAAGAGGATCTACAGAAAAAATATTTTGATTCAAAACTGCAGGGGCTTATTGAATTAAAGAGGAAACGTGACGAGTTGGTGCATCCAAAAGAACTTATTCATTTAAGCAAGGCAACAGAAAATGACTTCAATATTTTAAAAGGTGTGTTTAAAGATTATGATAAGTTTATAAACGATTTAATGAACGATTTCTTTGTAAGTACAAAGATGGATTCTTCATTTTTGTTTTGACACACCAGTTGACTGGTCGTTATCATGTAAAAG
>JAGIAB010000486.1 GCA_017745135.1 Flavisolibacter sp. | reverse complement strand
GCCTATGCGTCTCAAGAGACTGCGGGGGTCACCGAGAAGATCAGTTTGGCCCAAGCGCTAGAGGCCGAGGGGCATGATCGATGGACAAGCTTCGTGATGCCATACGTCGGCGACTGGAGGAGATCCATGGAGTTGCAGGCGCGGGTGGCGCAGCTGCAGGAGTTGCTTGCCGCCAAGAAGACCATCGATGCGATGGAAGCCAGAGGCTCCACGGCAAACGGAATCGAGGACTGGGCCCGACAGGTGGCCCCGGCCATCCCGATGGTGGACTCGCCCGATGTGCGCATCCAACGCTATTTTTCACGCGTAACCAACTCCTGGAGGCAATTTTACATCTATACACCACCGGGCTATGATGTCAATGCAACTGAAAAATATCCTGTGCTCTACATTTTGCATGGAGGCGGCGAAGATGAAAGAGGGTGGTACACACAGGGAAAAACGGATTTGATCATCGATAACCTGGTTGCGGAAGGAAAAGCGAAACCAATGTTGGTAGTGATGATGGATGGAAATTTAAGCAGTGGTGGAGCAGGAGGATTTGGTGAGCAGGTATTAAGAATGTTTGAAAACGAATTGAAGAATGCGGTTATTCCATTTGTAGAGAAAAATTATAGAGCACAAACAGATGCAAAGAGCAGAGCCCTTGCTGGATTGTCAATGGGTGGTCTGCAAACCTTGTATGCAGGTGTAAAAAATACAAACCTGTTTTCTTATCTCGGTGTATTTAGCTCCGGATGGTTTGCCAATCAGCCTGACTTGTCCAATCCTCAGTATGATTTCATGAAGACGAATGCCAGTACGATTAACAATAACCTGAAATCATTCTGGATTGCAATGGGAGGTAAAGAAGATATTGCCTACAACAATTGCAAAATCATGATGGGTAAGTTTGATGAAATGGGAATAAAATATTCGTATACCGAATATCCCGGCGGACATACCTGGCCTGTGTGGAGGAATAACCTGTACAATTTTGCGCAGGTGTTGTTTAAATAAATAAAAATGATGGTAATCGCAGCCATCTTTACCGTATGAAAAAGAGATACTTGTTTTTAGGTGTAATGGTTTCTATGATCGCAGTGAATGATATGAATGCCCAGGACAGGCTATATCATAATGAGTTTCCATTAAGTGATGTGACCTTACTTGACGGGCCTTTCAAGCATGCCCGTGACTTGAACATTAAAGTTTTACTGGAATACGATGTTGACCGTTTGTTACAACCTTTTCTCAAAGAAGCCGGTTTGCCCGAAAAGGGACAACGGTATCAAAACTGGATAGGATTGGATGGGCACGTGGGAGGACATTATTTATCTGCATTGGCTATGAATTACGTGGCAACGAAAAATGCAGAATGCAAGCGAAGAATGGATTACATGATTGCTGAGTTGAAAGCCTGCCAGGATGCAAACGCAAAAAACAATTCAGATTGGGGAGCAGGATATGTTGGCGGAGTTCCCGATAGTAAAAAGATCTGGAGCACTTTACAAAAAGGTGATTTTGCTGCATACCGTTCTGCATGGGTGCCGTGGTATAATGTACATAAAATGTATTCCGGTTTAAGAGATGCCTGGGCTTATACAGGGAATGAAGATGCGAAAAACATTTTTTTAAAATTTTGTGATTGGGCCATCAATATCACTTCGTCATTGACGGATGCGCAAATGCAGTCCATGCTGGATACAGAGCCTGGCGGCATGAATGAAACTTTTGCCGATGCGTATCAAATGACCGGAGATGAAAAATACCTGGTTGCGGCAAAACGGTTTTCACACAGGCAATTGCTCGATCCATTGTCTGAAGGAAAAGATAACCTAGATAACAAACATGCAAATACCCAGGTTCCGAAAGCTGTCGGATTTCAAAGAATTGGTGAAGTAAGCGGCGACGCCAAATATGCAAGCGCCGGAAACTTCTTCTGGCAAACCGTAACCACCAATCGTACGCTTGCCTTTGGTGGAAACAGCCGGAGAGAATTTTTTCCAAGTGTGGCTGCATGCACCGATTTTGTAAACGATGTGGAAGGTCCCGAAACCTGCAATTCCTACAACATGCTTAAGCTGAGCGAGGATCTGTTCAGAACAAATCCTTCAGCAAAATATGTTGACTACTACGAAAGAACTTTATACAATCACATTCTTTCAACGCAACATCCCGAACATGGAGGTTATGTTTATTTCACGCCTGCACGTCCGCGTCATTACCGGGTGTATTCTTCGCCTAACGAAGCCATGTGGTGTTGTGTAGGCAGCGGCATGGAAAATCATGGTAAGTACAATGAGTTTATCTATACGCACAGCAATGACTCTTTGTTTTTGAACCTCTTTATTCCATCTGAATTGAACTGGAGAGAAAAGGGAATAAAATTCAAACAACAAACACAATTTCCTTATGAAGAACAAACCAAATTTACCGTAACAGAAGGCTCTTCTCGTTTTAAATTATTGGTACGTTATCCATCATGGGTGAAAGAGGGTAAGTTGAAAATTTTGGTAAATGGTAAAGCTGTTTCCTACACGGCACGTCCATCTTCTTATGTTGCAATTGACAGGGTATGGAAGAAAGGCGATGTGGTACAAATAGTACTTCCCATGCACAATACCATTGAGCATTTACCCAATGTTCCAGAGTACATTGCCATCATGCACGGACCGATTTTGCTCGGAGCAAAAACAGGCACTGAAGATTTAAGAGGATTGGTTGCAGATGATAGTCGCTGGGGACATATTGCAAGCGGCAAAAG
>JAGIAB010000485.1 GCA_017745135.1 Flavisolibacter sp. | reverse complement strand
CCAAACAGGTGAGTATTCTTTTCTTGGATCTAAGTGGGACAGTAATGGCAATCGCATGGGCCCGTAAATATTCCCGGTGTAATCGACGGTAATTCCGGAAGCAGGCCAACTGTAGCTGATCAACCATGTGCCGCTCCATCTTTCCGTAAGCATTGGTCTTTGTTTTGTTTTTGTACCGCTTATCTTTTCAACCTTTGATACATCCTGTACTGTGGTGCCCGCCAATGCCTTCAATCGCTTCATGATATTTGCTTCCAAATTGACGGTAACTCCTCTTGAAACCGCGTTGCCTTTGAGGTTGTCATAAATGATCCTGGCAGGATCGGTATCATAATCGGCAATGATCTGGTTTCGAAAATAAGAATACCAGGCGGAAGCATCGATTCCAAATGCTTTTGATGGTGTGCCAAACTGATGGGAATAATTGAGATTGATATTATAGCTTTTTTCCGGCCTTAGTTTTTCTTTGATTTCCACTACTCTTGCCCCGGTAAGCGCAGCATGATCTTCCGTAAAAAGATTAACGACCCGGAAGCCTGTGCCCGCATTCAACCGGAAAATTCTCTTATCATCAATGGCCCATTTATAAGCCAGCCTTGGAGTGAAGATGGAACCATGTGCGGGATGATGATCAAAACGGATGCCCCCGAGCAGGGTATGGGCGTAAGACATCTTCCATTCATCCTGCACGAAAATGCCTGGAATAAAATATTTTTCGGGATGATTTTGTTTTGTCAGTGTATCAATAGTAGCCGTAGAGTTATCGTCGTAATAATTGAAGCGGCTTGTCAATCCTAAAAGAATTTCATGATCCTTCCATTCAGGTAGGTTCCAGAGCAATTGTCCAAACATGATTTTTTGATCAGCCATGTAGGAAGTGGTTCCGTAATAAGAGTTTTGATCATGACCTGTGGCTGAAAAAGAAAAAGACATTTGCTGCATCAAAGGCAACTGGTAATTGCCAATCAACTCCCAACGCCTGGTATAAATGCTTTCGCCATAAATACTGTCGGTCCCCCTGAATTGTTTGTTCCACCTGGTATCGCCACCCCACCGGTTTTCATGAAAATACCGGCCGGCAAGTGATGCAGCCCTGTTATATTTTCTTTCAAGATTCCATTTATTAAACACACTGATGCGATGTTGCAATGTAACATCTGTGAACCCATCATCGTTCCTGTCAAAAGGTTGGTTGTAATTGAAATAATTAATGCCCAAAAGTGATTGGAGCTTTTCTTTAAGCTTCCATTTCACACCAAGGTCAACGGTATGTTCGTTCCAACTTGTGCTCATGACAGAAGCAGAAAATGCCGGCGCTTGCTGCGGTGATTTTGTAATGATGTTGATCAAACCTCCAATGGCTTCCGATCCATACAAGCCGGATGCAGGGCCTTTTACAATTTCTACCCTGTCGATCATTTCACTGGGAATGCCAAACAAACCATACACGGAAGACAAACTGCTTACGATGGGCATGCCGTCAATGGTTACCATAGTGTATGGCCCTTCAAGGCCGTTGATATGTATATCGCCGGTGTTGCAAACGCTGCAATTGATTTGTGGCCTTACGCCATTTACATTTTGCAGGGATTCGAAAATGCTGGGCGCAGGATTTTTTTTAAAGAATTGCGGACTGTACACTTCAACAGGTATGGGACTCTGGCTTTTTTTTACCGGCTTAAGTGTTCCGGTAACTACAACGGCATCTAATGAAGGTGAAACGGGTTGAAGCTGAATGATCAGTTCTTTTACTTCTTCCTTATCCAGAGTAACCTGTTTGTGATAGGCTTCGGAGCCCACCATTGTTACATGAAGAGTATATTTTCCGGGTGTTAATCCTGAAAATGAGAACTGCCCCGTGGTATCCGTCAAGCGGTGGTCCTTATTGAATAGAACAGTGGCTCCCTGAACAGGCTTGCCATCCTGTGTTACTATTCCTTTTAAAATACTTTGTGCGTTGGCGGTGGCTACCAGGCAAAAAGATGCCATTACTACTACCCATCGTTTCATAAGAGCAAATCTAAATAAATTTCATTTGCCAAAATTTATTTATTTGGTACACCAAATTTTTTACTATTGGCCGTCCTTTTTATTTTTGCACATGTCTCATTTTGCCCATCACTCCGAAGAGAACTATCTCAAAACGCTGTTCAGCCTTTCTGCTCGCGACATCAAAAAGGTGAACAACATTGCCCTTGCCCAGGCTTTAAAGCTGAACCCCGCTACAGTATTGGAAATGGTAAGGAAGCTTGCCTCAAAAAACCTTGTGGAGGTAAAAAAGGATAAGACCATTTCGCTGACTGAGAAAGGAAGGAAAAGAGCCCTGCTTACCATACGCAAGCACCGGTTGTGGGAAGTTTTTCTTGTAGATAAACTTCGCTATAAATGGAACGAAGTGCACGAACTGGCAGAGCAATTAGAGCATATTGAGTCGAAGGACCTGATTGACCGGCTTGAAGCATTTTTGGATTATCCTGCATTTGATCCCCATGGAGATCCTATTCCTGATAAATCCGGTAAACTGAAAATCAGCAGTACGATTCCGCTGTCGTCAGGAGAGAAAGGAAAGCGCTACAAAGTAATGAGCCTGGCGGAGACCAACGATGCTTTTTTAACTTACCTGGAAAAGCTGCACATAAAACCAGGAATGAAACTTAAGGTAGAAGACCTGCATAGTTATGATCAATCCTGCAGCTTATTCGTTCACATCGATGGCGATCCTTGACGCACTGAAGGCTTCGCAATTGCCCATCGTCGAAG
>JAGIAB010000484.1 GCA_017745135.1 Flavisolibacter sp. | reverse complement strand
CAGGTACCTGTACTTCATAGCCATGTTCGCCATTGCCCCATGCACCAAGAAAAACACCGCTGTTGCCTCTTGCCTGGCTGCTGCCTGTAATGTTTTTAGGAATGCGCCATTCAATATGCAACTGATAATCCATGAAGTTTTGCTTTGTGCGAATATTGCCGGTACCTTTTTTTACGGTGAGCACATCCTTATCAACGATCCATTGCGCAGGTTTGGTGGTGTCGTTTTTTGATACCCATTGATCAAGATTTTTTCCATTAAATAAAATGATAGCGTCTGAAGGCGGAGCGCCTGGTGTTTTTGCAGGAGTTACAATTTTAGGAACTGGTGACCATACCTCTGTTTTCTTTGATCTTTCCGCATCGGACTCCTGTGCGCAGGCAGAAAAAATGCAGGTAAAAAAAAGGCAGGAAGAGAATAGTTTTTTAGTATTCATGGCTTTCTTTTATCGTTAGCACAATTGTGACGTAATTAAAGCTAAGAAATTGTTGGTTAGAAAAATCCAGCTTGCTTGTGTTTGAAAAGTGTAAGTAGCCATTACTGCAGTGCCGGAAGTGTCAATGTTGGTGAAGTTTCTGACAGGTCCTTGCGTAAGCTTGTCCTTTACTTTGCGAAATTGCAAGTATATTCCCTTAAAGTTTTCAGGCTTTTTTATTTGCAATGAAATATTTACTCAACTGAAAACGAACGGCAATAATCGATTGATCCAAACAAATTTTGTGAATTCTGTTATACAGGTAGATAATCTTTCAAAACAATTTACCGAAGTAAAAGCGGTGAATGAGCTTTCCTTCTCTGTACAGAAGGGAGAAGTGTATGGCTTTCTCGGGCAAAATGGTGCAGGTAAATCAACAACCATACGCATGTTATTAACGTTGATCAAACCAACACATGGCACCATCCGCATTTTTGAAAGAGATATTCAAACACATCGAAAAGAAATTCTTCAAAAGATCGGCGCTATAATTGAGAAGCCCGATTTGTACAACTACCTTACAGCTTTGCAAAACATTCAGATCATTGCGAAGCTGAGCGGAGTTTATGCTACAAAGAAGCAATTGCTGCAACAGTTGGGAAAGGTTGGAATTGCTGAGAGGGCGAATAGTAAGGTAAAAACATTTTCGCAAGGAATGAAGCAACGCCTGGGAATTGCCTGTGCACTGATTCATGATCCTGAACTGATCATCCTTGACGAACCTACAAATGGTTTGGATCCGCAGGGAATTGCTGACGTTCGAAATCTGATCCTGCATTTAAGCAAAGAAGAAGGAAAAACAGTTTTTGTCTCCTCTCATTTATTAAGTGAAATAGAATTGATTGCAGCTTCAATGTTGATCATTGACCAGGGAAGAAAAATTGCAGAAGGAAAAGTAGCTGACCTTCTGAATCCCGCCGACACTTTAGTTGAGATTGATACGAGGGATAATCATGCGGCCCGAACTAGCTTACAGCAATCGCAATGGAGTGAACGTATGCAAGCTTCAGATAAGATTATTTTGAAAATGCACAGGAAAGATATTTCCGAGCTTACCAAATTCCTTGTTGGACAAAATATCGGAGTTCTCTCTATTCAGCCAAAGCACTCTTTAGAAGATTATTTTTTATCGTTAACAACGGCAAACCAGCATGTGGCAGCTTACAAAAATTGAACTCTTTAAAATATTTAAGAAGCCAAGAACGTATATTGCTTTTGCCGCAATAGCAGCGATTATTTTTTTAGTGCAACTGGCCTTTTATTTAGATGGAGAAAAGTATATGAGCTTCGTAATGGCTTCCGTTGAAAGCTCATTTAGTTTGGAAGGCAATTTGATGAACGGATATTTTATTTTCTTCGTCATTCTTCAAACATTACTGGTACATGTTCCGTTATTGATTTCATTGGTTGCAGGTGATATGATTGCAGGGGAAGCCAATATGGGCACTTTGCGTTTGCTGGCTTCAAGGCCTGTTTCCCGCACAAGCATCATATTGAGTAAATTCCTGGCAACATGTATTTATGTGCTCTTGCTTTTGAGTTTTATGGCCCTGCTCGGGCTTTTTGGCTCCATGCTGTTATTTGGAAGCAGTGATTTAATGGTTTTTAAAAGCGACAAGCTTTTGTTAATTGATCGTGCAGATGTGTGGTGGCGGTATGCTGCTGCTTATGGTTTTGCTGCACTCTCGATGATCACCGTAGCAGCACTTGCTTTTTTGTTTTCTGTTTTTGCCGAAAATTCAATTGGGCCGATCATAGCAGCTATGAGTGTAATTGTTGTGTTAACCATTTTAACCACAATGGATCTCCCTTTCTTCAATGACATGAAACCCTGGTTGTTTACCAATCATATGCTCAACTGGAAAGGTTTTTTTGACAGACCCGTTGATAAGCCTGAAGTGTTAAAGTCGGCACTGTTCTTAATAGGGCACATTGTGTTTTTTGTTTCTTTGTCTGTCTGCATTTTCAGAAAAAAAGATATTCTTTCTTAAATCATCTGTATGAAAACTTTATTGTGTTTTTGTTGTAGTGTTTTGATGGTGGCGAATTATTTGTTTGCACAGGATGAAACTGAACTGGTGAAAAAGGTGAAAGCGAAATTGGATAAGGTAAGTGATTATACGGCAGAAGGGAAAATGAGAATTGATGTTTCTTTCATAGATGCGCCTGAATCGAAAGTGATGGTTTATTATAAAAAGCCGGACAAGTTCAAAGTAAAAAAGAATGGTGGTATTTCTATTTTGCCGAAAGGAGGAGTAAGTGTAAACCTGGGAACGTTGTTGGGCAATG
>JAGIAB010000483.1 GCA_017745135.1 Flavisolibacter sp. | reverse complement strand
GAAGTAAGTGTGATCCTTGACCTGATGATCCATGATATTGATGTGGTGTTAAGCCTGGTGAAGAGCGATGTAAAAAATATTTCAGCCAGCGGCGTGGCTGTAATGACGGACACTCCGGACATTGCCAATGTTCGAATTGAATTTAATAACGGCTGTGTAGCCAATCTCACCTCAAGCCGGATTTCGATGAAGAAAATGCGAAAGGTCCGCCTCTTTCAAAAAGATGCGTATATCGGCATTGATTTCCTGGAAAAGAAAACAGAAGTGATCAAGCTAAAACAACCACAGGACAAAGACGTTTTTGCTTTTGATATTGATACGCCTGCCGGGATAAAGACCATTGCCATTGCCAACCCTCCTGTTCCGGAAGTGAATGCCATAAAAAAAGAACTGGAGGAATTTGTTGCAGCGATCAATAACAATACACAACCCATAGTGAACGAGATCGATGGTTTCAGGGCTATGGAAGTTGCACACCAAATACTTCAAAAGATCAACTACAACCGGATTGCTTCCTAAACCGAATGAGCGTAAAAAAATACATCCATCCATATTGGTACACCGTTGCTGATTATGCTACAGCAGCCATTGCCTGGATGGTCTTTTTCTTTTTGCGCAAACTTGTACTTCATCAGCCTTTAACGACAGATCAAAAACTCTGGCTGGGTGTTTTTTTTATTCCCGTTGGCTGGATATTGATCTATGGTTTGGTCGGCAGCTATCGTTCCCTTTATAAAAAATCAAGATTGAATGAGCTTATCATCACTTTCATTTGTACGCTCATGGGCTGCATTGTCCTGTTCTTTCTTTTTTTACTTGACGATGTAAAGAACGATTACAATTATTATTACGCTGCGTTTGGAACTTTGTTCGGCCTGCAATTTTTTTTGACATGGTTGGGACGATTATTTATCCTTTCCATTGTCAAAAAACAACTGGTTTCAAAAACCATTCGCTTTAAAGCGGCCATTGTAGGCAATTATGAAAATGCTTTTAAAGTTTATAAAGAGGCTGAAAGCAAATTGGAAGTAGAAGGATACTATGCTATAGGTTATATTGGAGAAAAAGAAAACGGGAAGAACGGACCTACAACTCTTTCCAAACTGGGAAGTCTTGACCAGTTAGAAGCCATCATAGACAAAAATAAAATCGAACTGATTGTTTTGGCTATCGACAAGTCCGACCAGCAATTGATCGAAAAGATCATTAACCGCCTGTCTGAAAAAAATGTAGTTGTAAAAACCCAACCGAGCGTTTTGGATATTTTGTCAGGATCCGTAAAAACAAGCAATGTTTTAGGAGCGCCATTGATTGATCTGCATACGGGCTTAATTGCAGAATGGCAGCAAAATATCAAAAGAGTAATTGACATTGCCTTTGCTTTTTTATCCCTGATCTTTCTTTCTCCTTTACTCGTTTTTGTAGCTATGAAAGTGCGAATCTCTTCAAAGGGCCCTGTTTTTTTCTTGCAGGAAAGAATGGGTTATAAAGGGAAGCCTTTCACTATGTACAAATTCCGGTCGATGTATGTGGATGCTGAGAAAAACGGTCCTGCACTTTCATCGCACAACGATCCAAGAATTACCCCCTGGGGAAAAGTTATGCGCAAATGGCGACTGGACGAGTTACCACAACTCTGGAATATTTTAAAAGGAGAAATGAGCCTGGTTGGGCCAAGGCCGGAACGTAAATTTTATATTGACCAAATTGTTGAGCGTTTTCCCTATTACAAATACCTGTTAAAAGTTAAACCAGGTTTAACAAGTTGGGGCATGGTTCAATTTGGCTATGCTGAGAATATTGATGAAATGATCGAGCGAAGCAAATTTGACTTGGTCTATATCGAAAACATTTCTCTTTTACTCGATTTTAAGATTATGCTTCACACATTACGTATTATCTTTCTGGGCAAGGGAAGGTAAGTTCAAAGTTCAGAGCCTTTGGCAACAGTTTCCTTCCCAAATTAAATCACAATCTCTTTTAAAAATTCACTTACGAATGAAGAAAGTTTTTGGAATTATAGCATGTTGTTTAACGATCAATGTTTTTGCACAAACCAATTATTGGCAACAACAGGTTAATTATAAAATCAACGTTACGTTAAACGATAAGGACCATTCTTTAAAAGGATGGGAAGAATTAGAGTACACGAATAATTCTCCGGATCAGTTGGACTTTATATGGTTCCATCTTTGGGTAAATGCTTATAAAAATGACAGCACTGCTTTTGCCAAACAATTATTACGTGATAAAAAAGGAACTGACCGTTTAAAAAAGTTCAAAGACAGGGGATTTATTGATAGCTTAAACTTTACAGTTGACGGAGTAAAAGCAAGCCTTGAATACGATCCTCAAAATATTGATGTTGCTAAACTCATTCTTCCAAAACCATTACCACCCGGAGGCATCATCAAAATTCAAACGCCTTTTTACGTTGACATTCCGCAATACATTTCAAGATCCGGCCACGATGGACAATCTTACATGATCTGCCAATGGTATCCAAAGCCTGCGGTATACGATCGTAAAGGATGGCATCAGTTTCCCTATTTGGACCAGGGAGAATTTTATAGTGAATACGGAAATTTTGATGTAAGCATCACGCTCCCTTCTCAATACATTGTTGGAGCAACCGGTGTTTTGCAAAATGCAGATGAATTGAAACAATATAAGTCGATTGGAGCTTCAAATGTTGCTAAGTCTTCAAAAAAGAATTCAACTAAATATGCAGTTCCTTCCGCCGCTGCAAAAACTTTGAATTATAA
>JAGIAB010000482.1 GCA_017745135.1 Flavisolibacter sp. | reverse complement strand
CCCTATTTGTTCATGATGGTTTTATCAGGCCCTATTTTGGAGATTGCCTGGTGGCGATGTTGATTTCAGATCATGCAGGAAGCTTAACTGACAGAGACGCTCTGCAAGTACACGTTATCCCAATCGCTCGTTTCACGCTGGCGAAGTTTTTATAGCAACCGCAGGCGGTATGGCAGCTGGACAGCACTCGCCCAAAGAAGTTTGGGGTGCGTATAAAAAACGAACTTTGTGCCGTCAGGTGAAGCGGACGTGGGCTCTGCTGGAGAGCACCCCCCAGGAATACCCTGACGAACGGAGAAGAAAAAGGGAAGCAGCAGCTCCCGCTGCTCCTTCCCCCTCCAAATTCTTCTTTGTTCCCATGCCTTCAAAAATCCATAGAAAACAGCCTACCTGTTTTTGAAAATTTGTCCAGTTTTTGAGGGGTTAATACAATAAATGCTTCCATTCCATCAAATTCGGTCAGTCGTTAAATGAGCAATCTATTTGATGAATTACTTCAAAGGCTAAAAGAGGAAAAGCTAAGTCGGCAAATAGGTTGGCTAGTTAGTATTTTTCTGTCTATGATTCTTCTTATATATCTCTTACTAAAACTCTTTTTAAAGAATGTGTGATTTAAAATTATTAACCACGGCATTAGTATCGCCAGAACAACCTTCCACCCTCTCTGGTTACCACGCTTAAGCACTATCGCATTTTGCATATAGTTTTGCTTTTATCATCGCTTTTGATAAAAGCCCGTTCCGATTAACAAGAAGAATGAAATCAAAAACAGAGTTCTTCAGATTTACTTCAGGATTCTCAACGGTATTTAGCCCTTTAATAATTTGTAACCCTGAGTAGAAATTTTATTCAATTCTTCTGATGAATTATTCCGGCATGCTCTTGTATTGTTTCGCCTGGCGACTAAAATCATTTGAAATGAAAAATACCGCGGCCTATCTTTAAGTGCAACTTTTATTTTGAGAAAGCTTCCATTTAAAACCAATTATCTTTTAGCCAGATTGCTTTATTTTATTGTAGCAACCTATTGCTGGGCTTATACATTTTTTATGCACCATTACAACAATTACAAAATTTTTGAGAAGGCTTATTATCATACACGGGCTCAAAAAAATTTATACGCTGATTACCCTGCAGATTATTTCGACGAAAATCATTATGGCCCTATTTTCAGTCTGATCATTGCTCCCTTCGCTTTATTGCCAACAGTAATGGGATTATGGCTATTTAATTTATTCAATGCTTTTCTTTTTGTATTGGCTATTCATTTATTGCCACTAAGTACAAACAAAAAACTGTTCATTCTTTTATGTTGTGCCATAGAATTTGCCAGCGCGGTTCAGGCAATACAAATCAATCCTGTTATTGCGGCATTGATGATTCTTGCTTTTTTAATGGTAGAAAAAGGTAAGGATGAATGGGCTACTCTATTCATTGTGCTGGGCACACTAATTAAGGTATATCCAGTTGTTGCACTTGCTTTTTTTATGTTCTCCAAAAACAGGTTGAAGTTTATTTTATCAGGACTATTTTGGCTGGTGGTTTTTGTTTGCTTGCCCATGCTTATTTCCAGCAAGCAGTTTATTTTACAATCTTATGCTGATTGGTATCATGCATTGGTTATAAAAAATGCCAACAATGTTTTGCTTACAAACGATCAGGATTTATCCATCATGGGAGTATTCAGGCATTTTGCAAACAATCACAATTTACCCAATACACCTTTTTTGGTTTTTGGTGCACTTGTTTTTTTATTATGTCTTTTTAGGGTTAGTCAATACCATTCGCTGAAGTTCAGGATGTATATTCTTGCATCGGCACTGATGATTGTAGTTCTGTTTAGTACAGGATCTGAACCTCCAACGTATATTATTGCGGTTGCCGGCGCAATGATCTGGTTGTTTTTGCAGGACACCCCCTTTTCAACAGGTAATATAATTACTCTTGTTGCACTTTTGGTGATTACTGGCCTTGTGCCTACCGACGCTGTCCCAAAACATATCCGAAAAGCTATCGTCATCCCGCTTCAACTAAAGGTTTGGCCCTGCGCTTTTGTATGGCTGAAGATGTCGTACGAAATGATATTTAAGACTTTTAAGGATCCTGATTTTTTGATTCCCATAAAAAAAGTAAATCCGTCTAATTCAGGAATTCTCAAAACTGCAGAAACAAAAAATGAATAGCTCGCCTAACAAAAAAGCCTTGCGGACAAATTAGATCACGACGCCTCGGAAATCAAGTGAAAAGTATCAAACTATTAACAGATGCTATATCGCCTTGCATGAACATAAATTTTTGTTGCTGTCCGTTGTGTAGACTCGTCAACTGTCTTACTACCTTTTATATTGCCCCCCTGCAGTTGCACTGCTCTTCCTTTATTAACAAAAAAAGTTGCCGATTGAATCCACTTGGACAAACAATTTATTATGGCAAGTATTCAAGGCAAAAGGATACAATAAACATCCTTAGTTCAAACTATAATGGTTATGCCAAACAATTACCACAGACAGGACTAATACACAGCGACACTGTGTACTGGAGTGGTTTTGATGTAATGTTGGTTGACAGAAAATAGCGGTGTACAACATGCAGTTTTGTGCAAATGAACATTAATCCTTAGATTGAGCAATGGTCATGGGCAGACGGAATAAAAATTCCCCACCTGCACAAAGCCCTGTTCGTCTTTACTTCTCCACATGCTAACCTTTAATCTCAAATACTTGCTCCTTGCCTTCCTTCTTTTTATAATTGAACTGTTCATTGCCCTATTTGTTCATGATGGTTTTA
>JAGIAB010000481.1:2590-2797 GCA_017745135.1 Flavisolibacter sp. | reverse complement strand
GGTTTACGAAATAGGCTCCCATTCCATACCAGCCAGGACAGCATTTATAAAAAAATAAATGACTTAATTGATGGCGCTATTAGTGATCTTCAAAAAGGATCAGGTTCTATTGTGCCCCGAAATGATGATGTGATTTTTAAAGGAAATACTGCAAAATGGATTGCAGCAGCATGGACCTTGAAGGCCAGGTATGCTTTGCATTTAAGC
>JAGIAB010000481.1:0-2580 GCA_017745135.1 Flavisolibacter sp. | reverse complement strand
CATTAACGTCTTACCCATCAAGCGTAACCATAACACCTGGATGCAGCAACGAAGGCTCTTGCCGCTTTGTATGCCAACAATTCTTACAGAGGTATTCAAAATAACTCGGGTGATGTAGACGTAACATTCGGAACAGCAAGCAACCAGGCATCACCATGGTTTACACAAGATGCAGGCAGGCCTGGCTGGTATGGAATGGGAGCCTATTTCGTAAACCTTTTAAATGGTAATCCGCCATGGGTACCAATTGATCCAAGACGAGCTGCATTTGCGGCACCACGTCCTGCACCTGCAGCAGCAAATACCTATGTGGGTTCACCCGCAGGTAATCCTATTGCTGCATCTAACATTGTTGGAGCAAACACCTTCTATGGAAGGAGCAATTCACCTGTTTCTATATTGAGTTATGCAGAATCAAAATTTATTGAAGCTGAAGCAAGGCTTTTATTGAATCAAACTGATGCCTCGGTGCAAACTGCACTAGATGCGGCGGTGAGAGCATCTTTTTCGAAAGTGACTTCCACCTCAGACACATTTGCTACTGCCGCAAAACAAAATGATTACATACTCAAAAGAGCAACCATTAGTGGCACAGCTGCACAAAAATTAGAAACCATCATTACCCAAAAATATATTGCACTATACCTAAACCCCGAAGCATGGGTTGATTATAGAAGAACCGGTTATCCTGTCTTAACACCTGCTATTGGCGGAGCAACTTCTATCAATCCAAACGGCGCTATACCAAGAAGATTTTCTTACCCAAACAGCGAAGTAACCCTAAACCCAAATGTGAAAGATAAGAGCTCAAGTCTTCAATCACCGAAGCTATGGTGGGATCAATGATGAAAAAGCTATGTTACTAATACCTCAATCATAAAATTCAACTAATGAAAATGAAATCATTCAACCGGAAGTTTTTCTTTTTTACATCCATTGGTTTGTTAGTGCTTGGTACAAATAGAGCTGATGCACAAAAAGCCAACGTTCAAAAAAAACCAAACATTGTTTTTATTTTGGCCGATGACCTGGGACATCATGCGATATCGATTAATGGTTTGAAATATGCGAAAACGCCAAACATTGATGCTATTGGCCAAGGAGGCGTCAATTTTACGCAACACTATGTTTCAGCTCCCATGTGCTGCGCATCAAGAGCAGGAATACTTACCGGCCGTTATCAGCAGAGATTTGGTTCAGAAAATCATTTGTTATACCCTGCGGGATCTGCCTATAATTATGATAAAGACAAACAGGCCGGGCTCAATTTGTTGATGCTTGAAAAAACAGATGATCTTACTGCGGCTGATGTTACGTATACCCAAGGCATTCCCAAAACAGAGACAAACATTGCTGAACTGTTAAAAAGGAATGGATATGCTACTGCTATTATAGGTAAATGGCATCAAGGTTATTATGCAGGTTATCGTCCGCACGAAAGAGGATTTGATTATAGTTGGGGATGGTACGGAGGATCATCGTTGTACTATACAGATTCAGTAAAACCGGGTTATACAAGTTTCAGGGATTCTTTAGGTCAGTTGCATAACTATGGTGGCGAAGGCGGGAAGTACCAATGGCGTCGTGATTCATTAGTTACCGGAATTTATAAGAACGGCCAATTAACCGATGAATCGGATTATACCACCTATGCTATTGCCCGTGAGGCTGTAAACTTTATTGATCAAAACAAAGACCGGCCCTTCTTTTTATATGTTCCTTTTGGTGCGATTCACACACCACTGCAAGCCTTGCAAAAAAATTGGGACAAGTCTGACAACATCAAGAATCCGCAGATAAGATATGTTATTGCAATGCTTTTGAGTCTTGATGAAGCGGTAGGACAGATCACGAAGAAAATTAAAGATGATGGACTCGAGGACAATACAATTATCGTCTTCTCTGGAGATAATGGAGCTACATACAACAGGTTTAGCTTACAATTTAAAAACGGAAAGCCGGTGATGGGTGGACCTACTACTTATGATGATCAATACGAAAATCTTAATCTGCCTTTAAAAGGCGGTAAGATGACACATTATGAAGGAGGTATTCGTACACCACTTCTTATAAAGTGGCCTGCGAAAATAAAAACGGGAATTACTTACAATAGCCCAATTTCAGCCCTGGATCTTTACTCAACCTTCGCAGCGGCTGCGGGTGCTCCACTTCCGAAAGAACATCAGTATGATGGAGTCAATCTCGTTGATTATGTAAATGGAAATAAAAAGGGACAACCGCACCCAATACTTTATTGGAGAAACGGTTTTGTAAAAACAATCCGAAAAGGCGATTACAAGTTGATGATTAATGAACTGGACAAAACGCTTTACCTCTACAACCTTTCTAATGATCCTTACGAACAACATGATCTTGCTCCATCCTTGCCGGCAAAAGTTCAGGAGTTAAGGAAAGATTTCCAGGATTGGGAAAAAGGACTGGTGCCACCAAGATGGAAAAGCGGTGGAGTTAACCCTGTGATTGTTGATGGTAAAGTAGTTTCTTATCAAATTTAATCGAGTAAATAAAATTTGCACAAGAGATATCAATCTCGCTTAAAGATTGATATCTCTTGTGCAA
>JAGIAB010000480.1 GCA_017745135.1 Flavisolibacter sp. | reverse complement strand
TTCTTACGCTCAACAGAACGGGGATCACGTTTCAGCAAGCCGGCTGCTTTTAATGCAGGACGAAACTCCGGGTTCAAATCCACCAATACACGGGCAATACCCAGCATGGCAGCTTCTGCCTGTCCTTTTACTCCACCACCGGCAGCGTTGATCTTAACATCAAACTTGTCAGCAACTTCAATTGTTTTTAAAGGTCTTTCCACCTGGTTTTGTAAATAAACCAAAGGGAAGTAAACCTTGTAATCTTTATCATTTACAGTGATGCTGCCGTTGCCACGAGAAATAAATACTCTCGTTACAGCTTCTTTACGCCGGCCAACACTATTTTTTTGTTTTTCCATGTTTTATAGCTTTTAGCTTTTAGCTTTTGGCTATTAGCTATTAGCTAGAGGCTAACGGCTAACAGCTAACGGCTGAATTTTAGAATTTCAACTCTTTAGGTTGTTGTGCTGTGTGAGGATGCTGATCGCCGGCATACACAAATAATTTCTTGTACATTTTGCGACCGAGACGGTTTTTAGGAAGCATTCCTTTTACACCTCTTTCGATGATCACTTCGGGGCGACGACGCAAAAGATCTTTTGCAATTTCTTCTTTACGTCCACCAGGGTAACCGGTGAAATGGTCGTAAACTTTTTCTTCTAATTTGTTTCCTGTGAATTTGATCTTGTCGGCGTTAATAACCACTACAAAGTCGCCACAGTCAACGTGAGGAGTAAAGTATGCTTTGTTCTTGCCGCGAAGTATTGCAGCAATACGAGCACACATACGTCCCACGGTTTGATTGGTACCGTCCACAACGTACCAGTTGCGTTGCACGGTAGCCGCATTCGCATGTTTTGTTGTAAAATGTAATTTGCTCATTGTTTGAAATTTTTTCCGGGCCATCCCCCGGCGTTTTTAAAATTGGAGCGCAAATGTAGGAGAATGCCCCTATCCAATCCAAGAAAACGGGTAACTAATTTTGATAGCACCTTTGTAATGCATTGATTTTCAGTAAAAATTTTGACAAGATTTGGAAGTCGTTAACGAATTGAGATATTTTATTTTGAATGTAGTGGCCAGAAAACGCTACCAAGCATTTACATCGGTACTCTACAGCAAGGCATCAATTCGAACAGGCTGGTAGCCTTTTTCTTTTAACCATTGAAGCAAATGGGGTAAATGGTAATAAAACTTATCAGTTCGTTTTGGGTCTGTTCCGATATGCATCAGTAAAATAAATCCGTTTAAACCAGATGAGTGTTTTTGTTCATAGTCAAGAATGGATTGATAGATGGCTTCCGAATTCCGGTAATTTTTATCCACCGGTGTTGTATAATCAGCATGACTTAAGGTACCAGGAGTATAATCTATCAATTGCAAACCCATTTTCTTAGTCCATGCTGCAATGGAATCGTTGTACCACTCATAAGGCGGAAGAAAAAAATGTGCATTTGATTTTGAAACCCCAAAGCGTTTTAGTTCATAATAATTTTTTTCGAGATCAGATTTGAATTGCCGTTTGGTGACCAATAAGCTGTCTCTTTTTGTCCAGTCGCAATACAACAGATGATCATTACTGTGCGCACCTAAGTAATGTCCATTTGTTTTTAATTGCTGAATGGTCTTTTTGAAAGCAGGATTACGGTAAAATCTTCCTGTAAAAAAGAATGAAGCTTTTACGTTCGCTTGTTTAAGTGCATTGAGGATGAAAGCACCGCCGTCTCCGAATTCATCGCCGGTAAAAACGATGGCTAATTTTTTTTGAGTACTATCGCCTCTGATAATTACAGCCTCCCTAATCCCGATAGCTATCGGGACCTCCGGTGGAGGGACTTCGCTACGCTGCAAATCCCCGCTTTTCGAAGAGCCAAAATCGATTACGGTTTTTTTTTAAGCGAGGGCTGTGTGTTGGCGGCCTTCCCACCGGGAAGGTCGGGATGGGCCTCGGCCTCCTTTGCAGCCAGCAAATAAATTAAGGATGCTGTTCCATCCATGGTTGGTTCATTGGTGCTGTAGTCACCGTAATCGTCATGGTAAACGGCAAGGTCACTTTGAAATTCGGCATACTCGTCGGACTGATACAAGGTAATCCCAATTAAGTTTTTATAAATACTGGTGTAAACAGGTCCGTCTACCAATCCACCGTCAATTGGATAATGGCCCAGGTGAGTGAATGCAGAATGAGGATCGGTTGGAGTATCTGCATGTGCAGGCAAGCCGTAAACCATGCTGGTGCCCCAGGGGTTACAACCAAACAGCCAATCAAAGTTTGCCTGTTCAAGTTCTTCAAATTGTTTGTCGTTGCTTAGCTGTTTGTACCAATTGCATTGAATAGCGAATGAAGTAGTTAAGTTATTACTGCACCAAATAAAAGGAATACCGAAATAAAAAGCATTTTGCCTTGCTCTGTTCCAAACTTTTTGAATTCCTTGTTTATAATAGCCAACAATTGTATCCCGTTGCTTTCCTTTTAATTGTTTTGCCAGTTCATAATGACCAAGATTGATGAAAGGATACCATTGGTAATGTTTTGCAGTGTCAGCACCCAGCCAGGGAGTAATTTTTTCCTGTTCGGCATAGGACAGCGATGAGGAACTCCAGGCCAAACCACCGGTTGACGAGTACAAACTTGCGGCAGCCAGCTCCATATCATCTACCCAGTTATCTTCTGCATAGATATACGGCGACTTCACTGAAGCAGTTTGCGTAACTCCTTTTTTTCTCTGAGCAAAATCAAAAGCAGATATTGATTTACCGAGCAAGGTTTGTGAATACTCAGAATTTTTTTTCTCAAAAATTTTTGCTCCCAATGCAAATGCG
>JAGIAB010000047.1 GCA_017745135.1 Flavisolibacter sp. | reverse complement strand
ACATTACTGAGTTGCGTTGTACCTATATTCCTGAAAGCAGGAACGGGCATGATACTTCAGGTATTAATGTAAAAGGAACTTTGCATTGGGTGGAAGTAACCAACGCCATCACTGCAGAAGTTCGTTTATATGACCGCTTGTTCAAAGTAGAAGATCCATCAAGTGAGGAAGGAGATTTTAAAGAGTACATCAACCCCGATTCGTTGCAAACAGTTACCGCAGCGTATGCGGAACCTGCCTTGAAGAATGCACGAATTAATGACCGTTATCAATTTTTGAGAAAGGGATATTTTACACTGGATAATAAGGATACGTATGCAAGGCTGGTATTTAACCGAACAGTTACTTTGAAAGATGCCTGGGTGAAAGAGCAGAAGAAAGGCGGGGCCTCCCTATCCCGATAGCTATCGGACCTCCGGTGGAGGGACTTCGCAACAGCACAGACCCTGATAGCTCAATAATCCTTATAGAACTTAAGAAATTCTTATTGCTTACGAGTTTATAATAATGCCTTCGGCATTGCTGTGTTTTAGAACACGGATAACACGGATTGGATAGATCAGCACAGATTTTTTTTAAAGAAATATCCGTGCACATCCTTTTCATCTGTGTCATCTGTGTTCCAAGAAAACTTTGCCACTTGTGGCAAATAAAAAGCTCTCAACACAAATGAAATGTTGAGAGCTTTTTATTATTGTCAAATAAGTTAGGGCTGTGCTTAGATGGCCTTCCCACCGGGAAGGCCGGGATGGGCCGCTATTTTGGATTCAACGTATTATTAATCCTGTCTAAAACATCCTGCAAATGTGCACGGCTGCTGGCATCTTTATAAAGAGGCAATGCTGTGCGTATTTCGCTGGCTACTATTCTTAATTGCGCTTTTGCAATGGAGATGGCATCGGTTGTTCTTGAGCTGGACGAAGAACTTAACGTTCCTCCCAAAGAAATTACAATACCTCCACCGGAATCAGGACTGATCAGTCTTGTGATCGATTCTATATAAGCTTTCTGAAGATTTCTTCTGTAAATATCAATTGGCTGCTTTGTTACCAGTTCACTCCAGATGCCTTTTCTAAGATCGGTTAACATTTCTGTAGCCGTGTAAGCCGTTGAAGGACTTTCTGCTTCAAAACGAAACAGTTTGTTCAATGTGGAATTATTCGTTAAACGATTTAAAGTAGCTGCCTGCAAACTGCTGATCACCGTAAGTTTGTTGTCATTGGTATAGCTGGGGATGTTATTATCAATGATCCATTTAGGAGTTTTGAATAGTTGGGCCTGCAAGAACCGCATGGCTTCCTTCTGTTTTGTTTTAGGAACGAATTCGACAATTACGCCTTTTTCATCCGTCATTTTTGGAGTCGTATAAATGCCGCCGATGTTTTTTGATACATGCCCCATATATCTTCCGAACTGGCTTCTCAATTGAGCATACATCTGAGACAGATTGGTATAATCTTTATTCTCTTCTTTTGTCCATTCGGGTAATTTAACAATGATGCGTTGCAGGTTTTTAATGCCATAGGCGCTTGCTTTCATCGCATCGTCACCCAGGTCTTCATTCTGTTCTCTTGGATCATCAGAGTCTGTTTCGGTTCCAAATATGTAACGCCTGTCTTTTAATTTTTCAATTGTTTTTTGATTTAATAAAGCAACTTCATGCTCAGAGCTTATATGCGGCGGTGTCCATCGATAGCCCCATTCAATAGCCCATTTGTCGTACTCACCAATGCGGGGTAACAAACCTGCTTCCGTAATATTGTCTTCTGGTTGCGCTACATAATTGAAACGTGAATAATCCATTATAGAAGGTGTATGACCATTAACTTCTACCCATGCTTTATTCCGCAGGTTCTCAACCGGTACGGTTGAGGAAGAACCCCAGTTATGCCGAAGACCCAAAGTATGCCCAACTTCGTGAGCACAAACACTACGTATTAATTTGCCCATCAGTGAATCAGGGAAACGCATATTTCTTGCCTGAGGATCTACTGCCGCTGTTTGAATCAAATACCAGTCGCGAAGAATATTCATAATGTTATGATACCAATCGATATGGCTTTCCAAAATTTCTCCGCTTCTTGGATCATGAACGTGAGGGCCTGAAGCATTGGCAATATCAGAAGGCTTGTAAACAATGGCCGAATAACCTGCTCCATATAAGTTCCATGAAGAATCATTTGTTGGAGGAAGTTTAGCAACAATTGCATTTTTCCAACCAGCTTTTTCAAAAGCAACATTCCAGTCGTTTACTCCCTGCATTAAATAAGGAACCCATTTTTTTGGAGTGGCAGGATCGATGTAGTAAACAATTTGTTTGGCAGGTTCCACCAACTCGCCACGCAAATATTTATCTACATCCTCAGGCTTTGGTTCCAGCCTCCATCTTGTAATCATACGGATCTGCTCCACACCTTGTGGGTTCGCATCAAAATCAGTATAGCCCGTAGCAAAATAACCCACACGTGGATCGTAGTACCTTGGTTTCATTGGAACTTTTGGTAACAGGATCATCGAGCTGTTTAACTCGAAAGTAGTTGGGGAACCTCCACCCGGTGCGCCAAGCGAGACGTTAAGTCCTGAGCCTGCCGACTGTGAACGCATGTAGGTTTTTACAGTTTGAATCTCTATATTATTGGCAAAGGCTTGTGCGTCTACAATGTAAGACGTTTCCCTTTGATAAGCGGACAGTGCTAATTGTCTTTTTACTCTTGTATCAAAAAACAAAATGTCATTATCACCATTCATGTAGTCCGTCATTTCAATAACGGTGCTATTTAAGTCGGTGATGGAATCGGTATGAATTGCTGCAATGGAAAAAGCAGCATTAATTGGCTGAAGATTGGAATTGCGCACAGATTGATACATGCCTCCGGAATCTCTTGCCTGTTCGGTGTAGGAAAGTGTTCTTAAAAATAGTTTATTGGCAGGGCCTTTTTCAAAAGAAATCACATTCTCTGCAATCTGGTCACCGGCGTATCCCAAAAGACCGGCACGGGCACCGGCAGGAGCTTTAGCAATGCGGTTTACAACCAATATCTCCCGGTTTAATAAAGAATCGGGTATTTCAAAATAAAATTTATCGTCAATGCGGTGAACGGTTAACAGACCTTTGCTTGTTTTAGCCCTGGATGTAATGACATCGGAATAGGAACGGAGGCCGGAGGTTTGCTGACGGCCAAATCCAGGTCCTGCCTGTTGGGCCGGTTGTCCGTTTTGCTGTGGATTTTGTGCAAACACGGCTGAAGAAAATAAAAAGCTGGCAACAAAAGCAACAGCTATAGGACGGTTCATGCGGTGATTATTTTTTTGAGAGATAAAACGACATTAAAAATGAAAGCGACAAGTTACTAAGAAGTGAATTTGCAGGAGAACCTGTGGTAAAGACTTAACAATTATTAACATGTTGACCTCACCCTCTAATTCCCTCTGCAGCGAAGCTGGAGAGGGAAGCTGCGCACAGCCCTGCTTGTACAGCTATTTCTATTGTTATCAACTATTCATTCAATTCATGCTGCGTAAATGTTCGACTCCTACGGAGCCGTGTGTATTCATTGGGCGATTCTTTTTCTACCAAGGTTTCGCTCCTACGGAGCTATAAGAAACCACAACGGTTGTGAATCTTCCATCAATAGGGACACTTCCACCCCGATAGCTATCGGGGCTCAATAGAATTACCGAACGGTGCAGGGAGTGATCATCGCCTGAAGGAGAGACAGGCACAAGAGAAGCAGATAGTAGTAATACAGTTCACTACATAATTATCACTCTTATTTAAAAAGCTCATTCAAATAAAGTAGCACCCTCTGACTTCTTACCTCCGACTTCCGACTTCTGACCTCCGATCTCTCTCCAAAACTCTTTAAAAACAAAAAATCTCCCTTCAGAGGGACAGGGGAATTTCTTCCAAACAATCTAATTTTTTCTTTCGGGCCAACTCTTAGATTTGCAGCCCCTAAAATTTTCCAATATCAATGGAGCAGAAATATATTCAACAGATCGCGGGTAAATTAAATCTTACCACCAAACAGGTTACCAATATTCATCAACTGCAAAGTGAGGGTTCGACCATTCCTTTTATGGCACGATACCGCAAGGAAGTTACCGGCAATTTGGATGAAGTGGTGATTGGAAATGTGGTTGAAGAAATTCAATACTTCAATGAACTTGATAAAAGAAAAGAGACTGTCATTAAAACGATTGAAGAGCAAGGCAAGATGACGCCTGAGCTGAAAAAAAGAATTGAAGATTGTTTTAGTTCAACAGAACTCGAAGACATTTATCTTCCTTACAAACCCAAACGCAAAACAAGAGCAACGCAGGCGATTGAAAAAGGTTTGGAACCTTTGGCAAAAACTATTTTCGAACAGAAAGAATTGAATGTTGAAGAAGAGGCTGCAAAATTTATTACTGAGCAGGTAAAGGATTCGAAAGAAGCTTTACAAGGTGCAAGAGATATCATTGCCGAATGGATCAGTGAGCATGAACAGGCAAGAGCAAAGGTTCGTCAACTGTTTTCAGAAGAAGGAATTCTTTCTTCAAAAGTTTTGTCAACAAAAAAGGACGAGGAAGAAGCGCAGAAATACAGGGATTATTTTGAATTCAGTGAACCGCTGTCTCAAAGTCCTTCGCATAGAATACTGGCGATTCGTCGCGGGGAGAAAGAAGGTTTTTTGATGATGGACATCAGCATCGATAAGCAATTGGCTGTTGAAGAACTGGAAAGAATTTTTGTGAAAGCTTCGAACGCGGCATCCACCGAAGTAAAAAAAGCAATTGAAGATTGCTATGGACGTTTGCTGAAATCATCCATCGAAAACGAATTCCGTTTGTTAGCCAAGAATAAAGCAGATGAAGAAGCCATTCATGTATTTACTGAAAATCTTCGCCAGTTGTTATTGGCATCTCCATTAGGTTCGAAAAAAATACTGGCACTCGATCCCGGCTACAGAACAGGATGTAAAGTAGTTTGCCTCGATGCACAGGGAAATCTTTTATACAACACGGCTATCTATCCGCATCCTCCGCAAAACCAATGGCAGGAAAGTGTTGGTGAGATCAAATACTTAGTGAACAAATACGATATTGAAGCTATTGGTGTTGGTAATGGAACAGCAGGAAGAGAAACGGAACAATTGGTTCGCAGTATTGATTTTGGTAAACATGTCAGCATCTTCCAGGTAAATGAAAGCGGTGCGTCTATTTATTCGGCGTCGGAAGTAGCAAGAGAAGAATTCCCGGATCATGATGTAACTGTTCGCGGAGCCGTGAGCATTGGAAGACGATTGTTGGATCCTTTGAGTGAACTGGTAAAGATCGATCCAAAATCCATTGGTGTAGGACAATACCAGCACGATGTGAATCAAATCAAATTGAAGCAGGCCTTAGATAGAGTAGTAGAAAGCGCCGTGAACTTTGTTGGTGTGGATGTGAACACGGCATCCAAACATTTGCTGCAATATGTTTCGGGTATTTCTTCAACACTGGCTAATAATATTGTTCAATACCGTTTGCAAAACGGTCCGTTCAAATCAAGAGAGGAATTGAAAAAAGTTCCGCTGATGGGACCAAAATCTTTTGAGCAATGCGCAGGGTTTTTGAGAATTCCGGGTGCTGAGAATCCTTTGGATAATTCTTCTGTTCACCCTGAGCGATACAATTTGGTCGAACAAATGGCGAAAGATGTTCAGGCATCTTTGGAAGAATTAATCAAAAAGACAGAACTCCGTAAGCAGATCAACAAAAAGAAATACATCAACGAAACGGTAGGCGAGTTTACTATTGAAGATATTTTGAAAGAGCTGGAAAAGCCCGGTCGTGACCCAAGAGCACAGATCGAGGAATTTCAATTTGATGCTACTATTAAATCCATCGAGGATGTAAAACCGGGAATGACTGTTCCGGGTATTGTTACCAACATTACCAACTTCGGTGCTTTTGTTGATATCGGTGTGAAGCAGGATGGACTGGTACATGTTTCCCAATTGGCCAATAGATATGTCTCCGATCCAAATGAAGTAGTAAAGCTGAATCAGAAAGTAACAGTGACGGTTACAGAAGTAGATGTGGCCAGAAAAAGAATTGCATTGACGATGAAGGGAGAGGGAGGTCAGAGGACGGAGGCGAGAGGGCAGAAGTCAGAGGTCGGAGGTCAGAAGTCGGATAAGAAAGCGTTTAATAAAAAGCCCGAGCCATTGAATCCGTTTCAAAGTAAGTTGATGGAGTTGAGGAAGAAGTTTAACGATTAAGAGGAACGAATGAAAGCTTGTGTCTTCATAAATAAACGGCTTATGGGGACACAAGCCCTGGCTGAAAATGCTTTCACTCTGGTAAAAGAAGTTTGATAATAGATTCATTCGAATTTATTATTTTACTTTAAAATATTTTGCTATGAGAAAGAACAGCATCTTGCTTGCTTTATGTATGTTGACCATTTGCATTAACGTAAATGCGCAAACACTGACCTCTCTTTACCCTGCTAAATTTTACACACAATCAGAACCTACAGTGAGCCGTCTCACGATCAATGGAAAGGATATGTGGCCGGATGTAATGACCATTACCATGACCATCCAACTGATGAAGATCCATTTCAAGAAGAATGGAAGGGATGAGGTAATAAGAGGTGTTGGCATTTCAAAGGACAGGCAAGTAGTTGAATTTGTCTCAACAAACTGGTTGTCGACTCCGGGCCCGGTAGAAGTTTATATTACTACGGATGCATTTAGCGGATATCCTGAAAAACGTTCGAATTCTTTATGGCTGCAGGTAGAAAGCACGCCGGCAGGTGCGCCGGTGATCAATGATCTTTCCAATCATAGTTTTCAAACGGGCTTAAAAAGAGACCAGTACTACCTAAGAGTATATGGTAAAAATTTTGGTGAGGAAAGATCAACTTATGCTTCCATTGGAGGTATCGCCACTACAGCCGGATGGCAGCATCTTGTTGATGGTGTGATGGATATTTGGGTACCAACCGAATTGATTAATAAACCGGGTACTTATCCAGTTGTCGTTCATACAAAGTATGGTCAGAGCAACCCCGTTGATCTGAAAATTGAAATGCCTGTTGCCAAACCCGGCCAGTCGAATACGGTAAGTAATGTAAAAATTAACAGCCAGGTAAAGCCGGTAACCATCAAGCCTGCCGTACAGTCAATCAGCCAGGTGGATCTTTCAACGGATGCAAAAAACATGGTAGGCGTGCAATTGCTAAAAGGAATCAGGGTTACTATGAACGGAGTGGTCGTTGATGGTCCAACCAAATCCGCTCTTGAAAATTTTATCTCTTCACAGGCCAATGTTTTTTCAGTAGACAATCAATTGCAGGTAATGGAAACAAATGGTAATATCAACATCAACTTAAAAGGATCGGGTGTTGATAAGGCCGAAGTGGACAAGGTGAAAACGGCTATTGAAAGCAAAGCCGCTTCTATGAAATTATCTGTAGCAGTATCCATTCAATAAACTAAAAGCTCCCGTTGAAAAGCGGGAGCCTACACCGAACCTGATGATACAAGATCATCAAGCTTCTTGAATTTTTTCAAATCGAAACAGTCCGAGTAAATGATGTTTCTTATAAGAGCAAGGGGTGTGCCTGGATGGCCTTCCCACCGGGAAGGTCGGGATGGGCTAAGCCTCTTTCAATTTCTTATTCTTATTACTTAAATAACGGTCAAACAGGAACAATCCAAGAATCACATTCAGCATCATAATACCGTTCATTAAAGTATTGTTGAACATCCGGCTGTAGTCTATCTTGGTTAGATCAACTCCTAATGGATTTTTCGTTTCTCCTGCTACAGTCCAGTCAATTTGCGCAAAACCATACACCAAAAAGCCAACGATCATTGCAATAAAAAAGATCCCGATTCCCCAAACAATCTTGCTGTTGATATAGCTTTTTGTTGCCGGGGCAATCTGGTATTTCGCAATTTCCTCCATTACGTTTTTGGTGAAACGCATGGATGGCCCTTCCAGCTCTACCAGGTTTAGCGATTCATGTATTTCCAGCAACTCGTGGTATTTTGCTTTCCACTCTGCATTTTCAGCAATCAGCTTTTCAATGGCTGATTTCTCCCCTTCATTGCTGAATCCATCAATGTATTCCCAAAGCCTCACTTCCATGCCTTCATCTGCCGGTTGGGTGTTTAAAAAATTTGTTTCCATAATAAATTCAATTTAACTGAATTTGCCTTTATTCCCTCCAGGGCTTAGGGCTTAATAAATATCCTTTACTTCCTCACTAAAATATTTTTCCATTTTGTCTTTTAGCCTTCCTCTTGCCCGGTGCAATTGCACCTTTACTGCATTCGGTTCCTTTCCTAAGATCTGTGCTATTTCTTCCAGCGTTTGCTCTCCTTTATAAAACAGCGTAATGATCTGTGCATCATCCGCACTTAACATCTTTATGGCTTCGTTCACCATGTTCACTTTACTCTTTTGCTCAATTTGATTTGCCCGCATGCCGCTGTCCGCACTATCAGCTACCTCAAAAACTTTTTCATTGTCCAGCGAGTGTAGTTCAAGTTTTTTCTTTCTCAAAAACGTAATGCAGGTAGTTGTGGTAATGGTGTACAGCCAGGTGCTGAATTTTGAGTTCCCTTTAAAATCAGCCAGCGACCGGTACGCTTTTACAAACACATCCTGCGAAACCTCTTCCGCATCCTCACGGCCTTTTACATAACGCAGGGTAATGGTAAAAACAAAGTTCTGATAACGCTCCACCAGTGTTGAATACGATTGGTGATCGCCATTCAAAACACGGGCAATGATATCCATATCTTCCGGTCCGGTGTGCATTCTAAACTATATGACTCAGTTTTAAAGAGGCAGGTTACAGGTTGGATAGAGTTAAGGATGGAATTGCCTGCAAGGTAGGTTTTCGGGAGGTGAAAAATTAGAGTTTGGGGAGAAGAATTTGAAGCTGTAGAGGAGTACTTGCATTGAGGGATAATAAATAAGAGAAAAGAAGCAGGTAGCAATAAGGATGAGGGAGGAACTAGCTATAAAATTTTAGAGGACGTGGAGGTTTAGAATAAAATTTTTATGGAGCAAACTGCATTGCTACTATGGGCTTTCGTTGTGTCACTCCCTGCATCGTTCGGGAATCTAATTCAGCATTGTGGAAGTTGCTTTTTTTAAGATGAAGGTTTTCTCTACTCGGCCAACTTAAGCAGCTTTTAACTGACGCCGACGGCTTTGCGATGTGGTGGAATTTCCGTGTTGCGTCAGCCTAATTTATTACTAAAGTTGAAAGGAATTACAAGTGTTCAGCACTTGTTCATCAGCCATCATTACAAAACCGATGTCTGCTCCCCTCTATCTATAGGCTTCTGAAGGATCCCCATGGATTACAGGACTTTTCATAAATTGATGGCTAATTCTATTATAGCTGAATTATGAATAAAAAAGTTCTGCGGCATATTGGTTTGGTTTTTTTCTTTTGTTTCGTTTCACTGGTAAGCTTCAGTCAAAAAAATCCTGTTATAGATGGATGGTACGCCGATCCGGAAGGCGTAATTTTCGACAAAGAATATTGGATCTATCCCACCTATTCGGCCAGGTATGAAAAGCAAGTGTTTTTGGATGCCTTTTCTTCAACCGACATGGTTACCTGGAAAAAACACCCGCATATAATAGACACTTCCCAAATAAAATGGGCTAAAAGGGCCATGTGGGCTCCTGCAATCGTTAAGAAAGATGAACGGTATTTCCTTTTCTTTTCAGCTAATGATATTCAAAGCAAGCAGCGCAACAGACAAGCAGACGACACATTAGGCGGTATCGGCATTGCTGTTGCCGATAATCCTGGTGGGCCTTTTAAAGATTATTTAGGCAAACCGCTGATCAATAAGTTTTATAACAATGCCCAGCCAATTGATCAATTTGTTTTCAAGGATAAAGATGGCCAATATTATATCTTTTACGGAGGGTGGGGCCGATGTAATGTGGGAAAGCTGAATGAAGACTTTACGGGCCTTGTTCCTTTTTCCGACAGCCAATTGGTGAAGGAAATTACTCCCAAAGGCTATGTCGAGGGTCCGACTATGTTTATCAGAAACGGGAAATATTATTTTATGTGGTCGGAAGGCGGTTGGACAAACGGCAGCTATAAAGTTGCCTATGCAGTTTCTGATAATGTGCTGGGCCCCTTTGAAAGAAAAGCAACTATACTGGAAGCAGATGAAGCGATTGCTACGGGTGCAGGACATCATTCTGTCATTAATATACCCGGCACGGATGAATGGTATATTGTGTACCACCGGAGGCCCATTCCCAATCTGGATCGCGACCACAGAGTTGTGTGTATTGACCAACTATTCTTTGATGCTAATGGCGATATTAAAAATGTAAAGATGACTTTTGAAGGGGTGAAGCGAAAATTGAAGTAACGGCATTCACAACCAGTTTCCCAAAAAGCCAGCTTTAAATTTCAATACTTTAGTATTTACCTTTTTAGCTTGTTTAATTTTCATAGTAAACATCGCACAAAGCTCACCAGAATTACCGAACGATGCAGGGAGTGACACAACGAAAGCTCCATAGTAGTCCCGATAGCCATCGGGACAGTTAAGTACATAATTATCTAACCTGTAACCTCATCCTTCCATTTGTAGTCAGATGTATTGTAAGCAGTTCTTTAAAAAACCTTCCACTGGCTGTAACCTGGATTTTAAAACTGTAGTCAGATAGAGAAAGAAGCTTAAAACAATATTAAACAACAATAAAAATTTATTTTATGAGTGGCGCAGAAGTTTTAGTACCAATTACACTTTTTGCAGGCGGTTTTGCCATGATCTTTGGCATCGTCTACCTGAAAACCAGAGAAAACCTGGCTATGGTTGAAAAAGGCATGAACCCCAAACAGCAATACAACCGTCCCGCTCCATTCAAAAGTTTAAAGCTTGGTTTGTTGCTTTTAGGCGCAGGTTTGGGGTTGTTACTGGCTTTCATTATTGATAACAGCATGACGCCCCGTGGCGCTTTCCCTTACCGAAATGATGCCAACACAGCTATTTACTTTGCCCTGATCGCCATGGGCGGTGGTTTAGGCTTGATCGCTTCTTATGCTATCGAAAGAAAATACCTGGTGAGCCAGAAAGAGTTGTAAAACCATACATCAACATAAATCAGAAGGCCTCCAATACGGAGGCCTTATCTATTTCAAAACTTCTTTTGCTTTTTCTATAGCCGGGTCGTAATTATTACTCACCTGGTAATAACCCTGGGTTCTCCATTTTAGCCTTGCGAGGTAGGCTTTGATCTGGTTTTGAATGTTCTTTTTATCATCCTCCGGAATATTTTTCAGCCTGATGCTGTCTTTCATCGCTTCATCAATCAGCAGTCGCCAGGCTTCGTCCATATTTTGATAACGGGTGATAAAGTCGGAAGGAGATTGATATTGATCGAACATTTTTAAATTATCAATATAATACCTGTACACAAAATTATTGAAGCGGCCATCGAGGTAAAGCTGCGTTACACTGCGGGTCACCCGGCTGGTATCCAGCGGAACAAAAATATCAGGAACAATTCCACCCCCGCCATAAACCGTCCGCTTCTCAATTAAGGTCTTATACGTTTTTTGAGTTTTTGAATAATGAATGGAATCGGCATTGAACAATTCGCCATTGTGGTAACGTTCAAGGATGTCTCCATCATAAATTTTTCGGCCCTTGTCATAAGGCTTCTGAATGCTTCTGCCGGAAGGTGTATAATACCTTGCAATGGTCAACCGAATCTCTGAACCGTCATTCAATTCGTATTGACCTTGAACGAGGCCTTTGCCATAAGTTCTTCTTCCGATAATGGTGGCCCTGTCCCAATCCTGCAAAGCGCCGGTAAGAATTTCGCTGGCACTGGCGGTTAATTCATTTACCAAAACCACCAATTTACCTTTTTCAAAAACACCTTCTTTTTTTGCGTCGTATTCCTGTCTTGCAATGTTGGCGCCTTGTGTGTACACAATTAATTTATCGCCGTCTAAAAATTCGTCGGCAATATTGGTAGCCTGCTCCACAAAACCGCCGGGGTTATCCCGCAGGTCCAGAATAAGTTTTTGCATGCCCTGGCCCTTCAGGTTTTCCATCGCCTGCATAAACTCACGGTAAGTGGTTTCGGCAAATTTGTTCAACTTAATGTAGCCTGTGGTGGCATCCATCATGTAGGCAGCATCCAGGGAGGGAAGCGGAATCGTTCCCCGCATAACATAATAAAATTGCGTGGTAGTTCCCCTGAGCACTGTCAGTTTCACTTTGCTTCCTCCCTTTCCACGGATCAATTTTTTAATGTCGTCGTTGAACAGGCCTTTGTTCACTATGGTAGAATCATCAACTTTAATGATCTTATCGCCAATATGAATACCGGCTTTGTCACTTGGCCCGCCGGGAATCACATACAGGACATGAACCGTATCGCTGAAGCGGTTGAATTCAATCCCGATGCCTTGAAAATTTCCCTGCAGTTCTTCGTTGGCGGATGCTACGTCTGAGGCCGGTATGTAAACAGAGTGGGGATCGAGGTGGTTCATGACCTCATTTATGGCGTCATCCTGCAATGAATCCAGTCCTATCTTATCGACATATTTGTTCCTGATCAGGTCCAATGCTTCCTGCAAAGAGGTTTTCTTATCTCTTTTGAAAAAGCTTTGCCCGCCCGCTTCCTGGTGTAGCCTGAAACCGAAAAACATCCCGGTAATCATCACCAGGGAGAAGATCAGGGGCAACCAAACCTGTAATTTTTTCTTACTCATCTCTTCCTTTACTTTGTAAATTATTGCAAAATAGCAGTTTTGAAAGTATGATTAAAGCTTCAGACCGATATTTCAACAATACATTAAGCAGAATGACATGCCAGTTACCTTAATTGCCGACAGCGGAGCCACTAAAGCAGAATGGTGTTTACTCAATAACGGGAAAAAGAAAATTTTATTTACCCAGGGCATTAGTCCTTATTTTTTAAATACCGATGAAATTGCCGAACTGGTTACAAAAG
>JAGIAB010000479.1 GCA_017745135.1 Flavisolibacter sp. | reverse complement strand
ATCGTCAATCGTCAATCGTGAATTCAGCAGTTTCTCAATCGATTAAAGCGCTACTGATGTCTGAAATCCAGGTTTTCCAGAGGCTAATCATCACGAGAATTTTTAGTAACTCAAACTTTATTAAGGAATTCGCTAAGGCTTCTTTTTCTGCAGCAATTCAAAAGTGGTAAGACTTTGCCTTTCGAAAATTGTAAAGCTGCTGAAAACAGAAGACTCTTCAATTCACCATTCACGATTGACCATTCACGAATTCAATTATTCCTTAATTTCGGTCGCTCCATTTAACACTCAAATCTTTTATTCTTAACCCTAACCATTTTATGCCGAAAGTTTTGATTATTGATGACGATCCTGATGTTAGGACTGTAATGAATATTGTAATGCAGAAGCAGGGATACGAGGTAGCCACCGCTTTTAATAAAAACGATGCACTTTCCAAGCTAGAGGATTTTCAACCTTCCGTGATTTTGTTGGATGTTCTTTTATCGGGAACGGACGGAAGGGAATTTTGCCGGGAGATTAAGCAAAATGAAGAGATGAAAAATGTTCCTGTAATTATGGTTTCTGCCCACCCAGGCGCTGCTGAAAATATCAATAATTATGGTGCTGATGATTTTATTTCAAAGCCGATTGATACTCTAAGACTGATGGAAAAAATAGAGCGATTGATAAAGGTTTCAAAATAAAAATGTCCCGCAAGTGGGACATTTTTCGTCGTAGGTTACTAGTTAAAGCTCTTCACGTCGTTCTCTATTGCTGTCGCTGTTGGCTCCACTACTATTGCTTGTATGTTGGGGATTGAAGGGCTGCCTTCTTTGCTCATAATTCATGCCTTCAAATCCTTCATAATTTTTCCTGTCCTCTGTTTCCTGCGACCCACGGCCAGAACTACCCTGACTATCACTTGGCTGATTCCTCGTATTCTGTAACATGACTCAACTATTTAATTAATTGTCAAATAAAAAAATAATACCAATTTAAAGTAAGGGGAAACTGTTGGTGTTAATTTCTAAAGTGCTTATAAAATGACAAGATAAGTGGTGGAAAATCCACAAGTTTAACCGATCGGGTCCTGATCTTTCGTCTTTTTTAGCGGGAATTCATCAATGTCTCAGCCACCGCAAATTCTCCCTTCAGCCACTCCCTGATTGTCCATATGCAATTTTGCATATTGAGGAGTAGGGCCGTTAAATAAACTGTGCAAGCAATTCTTTCATCAGCATTATTTACGCCAGACTATTGAGAACGGTTTTACTCGATGAGGCAGATGGATGACATGGCAGATGAGTTGATAAAATGGTTCATAATTGGCCAATAATGTAAAGATCCTTTGACTTCGTATTCCTCGTTTGATTTTCGTTAACGTGTCACCGCCTAAATTTGCAGCCGCTAAAACAGCCAGGGCTGATTAGTACAATAGCGACTTAAGATCATGAGATATCAGAACGAAATAAAAAAGCGTAGAACATTTGCCATCATTTCCCACCCGGATGCCGGTAAAACCACATTAACGGAAAAGTTTCTGTTGTTTGGTGGTGCCATCCAAGTTGCCGGAGCGGTTAAAAGCAACAAAATCAAAAAGGCGGCTACATCCGACTTTATGGAAATCGAAAGGCAGAGAGGTATCTCTGTTGCTACTTCTGTAATGAGCTTTGAATACGACGGAACTTTAATTAATCTTTTAGATACTCCCGGTCACAAAGATTTTGCAGAAGACACCTTCCGAACGCTAACTGCAGTAGACAGCGTTATCCTGGTTGTGGATAGTGTAAATGGAGTAGAGGAACAAACAAGACGGCTGATGCAGGTGTGCCGGATGCGCAAAACGCCGGTCATCGTTTTTATAAACAAGCTTGACCGTGATGGAAAGAACCGCTTCGATCTTTTGGAGGAAATTGAAAAAGAACTGTCCATTTCTCTTCACCCGATGACCTGGCCCATCAACCAGGGAAAGGATTTTAAAGGCGTGTATGATCTTCACCATAAAAACCTGCGTTTGTTTTCTGCACATACAAAGGCAAATGAAGATGATACGATTCTGATTTCTGACTTGTCTTCACCTATACTCAGTGAAAAATTGGGTGAGCGGGATGCTGCTGCATTAAGGGAAGATGTGGAACTACTTGAAGGTGTTTATGGTGAGTTGGATGCGAACACGTATTTGAGCGGAGATGTTGCCCCTGTATTTTTTGGAAGTGCTGTCAACAATTTTGGTGTAAAGGAAATGCTGGATACATTTATCAGGATTGCTCCTGCACCAAGAAGCCGCGAAACCAATACAAGAGTTGTGGCTGTTGACGAAGATAAATTCAGTGGATTTATTTTTAAAATTCACGCCAACCTTGATCCCAAACACAGGGACCGTATTGCATTTTTACGGGTTTGTTCCGGAAAGTTTGAGCGCAATAAATATTTTCACCACGTTCGGTTGGATAAAGAAGTTCGTTTCAGTAATCCTTATTCATTTTTGGCCCGCGAAAAGAATGTAGTGGAAGATGCTTACCCAGGTGATGTTGTTGGTTTGTTTGACACCGGAAATTTTAAAATTGGCGATACACTTACAGAAGGCGAGGATTTTTATTTTACCGGTATTCCTTCTTTCTCTCCTGAGATCTTTAAAGAAGTAGTGAACAAAGATCCGATGAAAACAAAACAACTTGAAAAAGGTTTGCTGCAATTAACCGATGAAGGTGTGGCGCAGTTGTTCACGCAATTTGGCGGTAATAAAAAAATCATTGGTTGTGTTGGGGAACTTCAGTTTGAAGTGATTCAATACCGTTTACTTCACGAGTATGGGGCTTCGGTTATTTTCAATTC
>JAGIAB010000478.1 GCA_017745135.1 Flavisolibacter sp. | reverse complement strand
GAGTAAAACTGTTGTTCTTTCGATTGATGTCCGGAAGCTTTTTATCCGGATCAAGAGTAACTTCTGTAACGCGGCTTGTGGTTGGCACTTTGAATGTCCATACCGGGCCACGCTGCCAAACTTCTACAGGCAAATCCACACGATGCTGTTTCCCATTTTCTTCTTTCACTAAAACAGAAACAGGCATTACCATCTGCTCCAGGTTTTCTATTGTGATATCAGCACCTTTTTTTGGATCGTTATCATCATACACCACACTTGTTGCTTTTTGATCCAGTCTCCAGTTATTAAAAATCCATGCACGCCAGAACCAGCTCAAATCTTCACCGGCAACATTTTCCATGGTGCGAAAGAAATCCCAGGGCGTAGGATGCTTAAATGCCCAACGACGGATGTATTCTATAAATGCAGCATCAAAACGTTCAGGACCTAACACAGCATTGCGCAAAGCATCCAGCATCATTGCAGGCTTATCATAAGCCGCCGTTCCAAGATTGGATTGCTGGATCACTTCCGGTATCGTCCACAAAGGATCCAAAGAAGGTCTGAAAGCATCAGCCACCCTGTACTCAGGAGAGAAGAAAGAAAAATCAGCAAATTCGCCTTTGTTGAATGCTTTGGTAGAAAGTTCGTTGATGAATGTGTTGAATCCTTCGTCCATCCAGGCATATTTTCTTTCATTGCTTCCAACAATCATCGGGAACCAGGTATGTCCAAATTCATGATCGGTCACACCCCAAAGGTCAGCACCGGTACTTGCATAACTGCAAAAAACAATTCCGGGATATTCCATTCCTCCCACAATACCCGCAACATTTACTGCAGCCGGATAAGGAAATTCAAACCATTTATTAGAGTAATGCTCAATTGATGCTTTTACCATTTCAGTGCTTCGCTGCCATCCGTCTTTTTTAATACTTTCAACAGGATAAACGCTCATGGCCAGCGATTTTTTTCCGCTTGGCAGATTGATTCTTGCCGCATCCCATACAAATGCTTTTGATGCAGCCCAGGCCACGTCTCTTGTATTTTGAATTTTAAACTTCCAGGTTATATTTCCACCTGATGGTCTTGATTTGGGATCTTTTACTTCGTCAGCCGAACGGATGATTACTGTTTTATCACTATTGCGTGCAGAAGCCAGTCTTGAAATTTGTGTGGCCGTCAAAACGTCTTTTTCGTTTTGCAATTCACCTGAACCCACTACAATCAAATTTGCCGGAGCCGTAACGCTGTATTCTACGTCTCCATACTCTAAATAAAACTCTCCTGCACCTAGATAGGGAAGTGTGTTCCATCCCTGAATGTCATCATACACGGCCATGCGTGGAAACCATTGCGCTACTTCATAGATCCATCCATTCCTTGTATTCAACCTTCCCATCCTGTCTGTGCCATATTCAGGCACAGTGAATTGATAAGCAATAGTGATTTTGATTTTACCCCCCGCAGCTTTCATGGGCTGTTGCAGCCAAACCTGCATTCTTGTATCGGTAGTGCTATTTTGCGGAGAATATTTTTGTCCGCCATCTTCAACCGAAATTGATTTGATCACATAACCCTGGGTAAAGCCTCCATTCGCCCAACGTCCACCGGTTTGTGTTGTAGTTGCAGAAGCACGAGATTCCTGTTTATAAATATTCTGATCTAACTGCAGCCATAAAAACTTTAAATTATCAGGAGAATTATTGGTATAAGTGATTTCAACTGTGCCACTCACTGAATGATTATCGGTATCCAATGTGGAGGCAATTTTATAGTCGGCACGGTTCTGCCAGTATTTGGGACCGGGCTCTCCGCTTGCACTCCGGAATTCATTGGCAGCTACTGGATAAAATTGCGGATCAAATGCTTTTCGCTGGTCGTATTTGTTTTGAGTAAAGCCAATCACCAAAAGACAATTGGCAAGAAGTAACAGGCAAATTCGTTTCATAGTTAAAGAAATTGCTGCAAATTATCGTATTCCCAACCTTGTAGTTAGAAGATTGTGAGGATTAACAAGAAATAAATCACAGGGGCGCATTTGTTAAACAAAGATTACTCATACATCCTTAGACAAACATCTCCTCTGCCTTCTTCACATTCTCCGGCTTACCCACATCAATCAATCTTTCACCAGTGTGATCATACGCTGCAATTTTGTTTTCAGGAGCCAATTGCAGGTAAGCATCAATCAAAGAAAATTTGCCACGAAGAGTGATGAGATCCAAAGCCTCAGGTTGAAACATAGCAAGCCCGCTGTATGCTTTTTCGAAAATGTCTTTTGCTTCAATCACAATCTTTTCTTCACCGGTGCTCTTATTTCTCCACCCAATCAAACGATTGTATTTATTAAAAAGTAAATAACGTGAGGTGGAGCGTTGGGATACTGCAACCATAATTAAAGAATTTTCTTGTTGATGGTGCGCCAAAAAATGTTTGAGATTAATCTCAGTAAGGATATCAACATTCAAAGTAAGAATGGTATCTCTGAAAAGTAAATGTTTTGCTTTGAGCAAGCCTCCGCCTGTATCCAGCAGTTCATCCGTTTCATCACTAATAGTAATGGTACTTCCCCAACCGTTATTCTTTTCGATTTCTTCAATGATCTGTTCGGGAAAATGATGAACGTTCACTACTACATCGGTAATATCATATTGCTGCAGGTATTCAATATTGCGTTGCAACAAGGTTTTTCCATTTATTACAGCCAGGGCCTTTGGATGTTTGTCTGTCCAGGGTTTGAAACGGGTACCAAGCCCTGCTGCAAATAACATTGCAGTGATGCCCCCTGTCCCCCGGTGGGGGATCCCGATAGCTATCAGGAAGATCGGAGGGTCT
>JAGIAB010000477.1 GCA_017745135.1 Flavisolibacter sp. | reverse complement strand
TAAAAGGACTGTTTGTTGCTCCATGTTTGTTGGTTTATGAACACAAAGATTACATGGTACCGGAGTTCAATTGTTATAGAATAACCGGTGAGGTTTATATAATTTTCAGGAGCCTACCTCGTCAAGCGGACGGCGTCCCAACTCTTTGGCCGATTGCTTGTATTGTGATGGAGTTAAACCGGTAATTTTTTTGAACTGTTGTGAAAGATGTTGTACACTGCTGTAACAAAGTTCGTCTGCAATTTCCTTCAGGCTTAATTCATTATAAGCCAGCAATTCTTTGGCCCGCTCAATGCGTTGAAGGATCACGTACTTTTCGATGGTAATACCTTCAACAGAAGAAAACAGTGAAGAAAGATAATTGTAGTCTGCATTTAACTTTTCAGCCAAAATTGCCGACAGCTTCTTATTGAGCACCGCTTCCTCATCGCTGTGAATGTACCTGATGATGCAGGATTTGATTTGTGAAACCAAAGAAGCTTTGCGATCATCGAGTACTTCAAAACCAAGAGCATGTAAATCCTGCTTCAATAAGCTGAATTGATGATCGGTCGGCGGTTCAGCCAGGCTGATTTCTCCCAGCTCTACTTTTTTATATTGCAGCAACATTGCCTTTAGCCGTTGCTCTACAACCATTACACAGCGGTTGCACACCATATTTTTTACAAAAAGAACCATAAGGGCGTAAATATAATTTTTCTGCTGCTTGTGTTTCCTGAAATTATATAAATCTCTCCCTCCAAACTATAACATCAACCCCTCGCCGCCAGGGTAGCTTTGCACCATCAATGTATTCAAAAACAAAAATTTTTATCATGGAAACAACAATTAAAAAATGCAACTGCGGAAACGCAACAGCCGGTTCAAATATTTGTACATGTGGTGATAACTGCCCTGGTAGTTCATGCACTTGCGGTTGCATAAGCTGCGCTTAAAAAAACAGCCGGGAGAAGAAACGCTTTTCCCGTTTTTCTACACACAATCAAAACACACATCGCTATGTCGCTTTATACGCTTACAACAAATCAAACATTGCCTTACGTACCATCACCCGCAGGATTAACCATAGAAGAATGCACAAACCTCGAACTGTTGGCATTCATGGCAAATACCTCTGTACAGGATGTAATAAAGCGAATAGCAAATGACCATATAGCTTTTGTGGCCTATATCCACAATGTGCCTGCTGCCTTTGGATGGATGGCGAGAGGCAAGGCCTTTGTAGGGGAGTTGAATCACGAAATTATATTACCCCTGCGCAACAGGTATTTATGGAACTTCAGAACAATGGAAGCCTTTCGTGGCAGGGGCATTTATCCTGCCTTGCTCCAATTTATTATTCGGTTTGAACAGGGAAAAGCGGACACGTTTTGGATCATTCATGCTCCTGAAAATAAGGCTTCATTGAAAGGTATTCAGAAAGCAGGCTTTAATCTCGTCGGGCAATTGTACACCTCTCAGGGGATCACTACTATTGAAGCAACCAAACAATCTCATGCTAAAAGAAGGCAGCTTGACGAAATGAATATCACTGTATCTGCTGAAAATCCGGCTTCCTGCTGGAACTGCAGCAGTCCTTACCTGAAAAAAAGAGAAGCTCAATGTTGTTGCCTTCCGGTAAAAAATGATTGCATCGGCAACAACCTGGTTGCTTTGGCTTCTTAATCAAAAATAAATAACAGCTTTTTTAAAGTGGTGCAGGCACCACAGGGAATCACTTTGTCAAAAACAAAAATCAATAATCAAAATCAACAATCAAAATGAAAAAAATTCTAACCACCATTGCTTTTCAGGTGATAGGTATGGCGGCCTTACATGCACAATACATTAAGGGTTCGATAAAAGATGAACAGGGAAATGGCATTGGTAATGCTACAGTATCACTATTAAAAGCAAAAGACAGTTCTGTTGTAAAACTGGAGCTATCGAAGGACGGCGCCTTTCAGTTCAGCCAGCTATCAAAGGACAGTTTTTTATTGGGTATTACTCACGTAGGCCATCAGCCATTTTTTTCGCAGCACTTTTCTTACAATGGAACATCTGTTGAATTGCCTGCAATCACTTTATCAGCTACTAAAACAAAATTGCAAGATGTAGTGGTTACAGCGAGGAAAAAAATGCTTGACGTAAAAGCTGATAGAACAGTATTGAACGTAGAAGGAACGATCAATGCAGCCGGCAGTGATGCACTGGAACTGTTGCGGAAATCACCTGGCGTAAGTGTCGATAACGACGAAAAGATAAGTGTGCAGGGAAAAAATGGCGTGCAGGTGTATGTAGATAATAAACCGACACCTCTTAACGGACAGGATTTAAGCAGTTACCTCAAATCAATTCCATCTGCACAAATCGAATCCATCGAAATCATTCATACGCCCGGTGCAATGTATGAAGCGGCCGGAAGCGCAGGCATCATCAATATCCGTTTAAAGAAAAACAAAACAATGGGCTTTAGCGGCAGTTTCAATGCAGGGATCAGTGCGGGCAAAAATGGCAGATGGGATGATGGCTTCTCTGTTAATTTTCGGAACAAAAAACTGAATGCCTATGCAAACTATAATGGCAGTCATGGCAAAATGGAGAGTGAATTTGAATTGAACCGCACTGTAAAAGATACTTCCTTCAGGCAACGAAATAATATCTTACTCCAAAAGAACAGCCGCGTTTTTAAAACGGGTCTTGACTATACCTTAAGCAGTAAAAGCAATTTGGGTATCATGGTAAGTGGAAACATAAATACGCCTGAAATCACCAACAATAACACTACACCTATTATTTATCAGCCAACAGGTGCAGTAAGCAAAATACTGGTAGCTGAAAACAATACCAA
>JAGIAB010000476.1 GCA_017745135.1 Flavisolibacter sp. | reverse complement strand
GTGATGATCTGCCAGGTAATCGTATTTCTTAAAAGTATTCAGAAGCGGAATAAAGTCGTAATTACGGGGAATAAATATCTTGGTGACATTGCGGCAACCCAACCCGAAATATTGGTAAACATCGTCTGCAAGTCTTTCCAGATCTTCTTCATTTTCCTTACCCGTAAGTATGGCTACCGATGTTCTGTTTTTACGAATAATGCTGGGATATTTTCCAAAATAATATTCAAAATATCTCGAAGAGTTATTACTACCTGTGGCGATATAGGCATCACAGTTCTTAATCATTTCGCCTATAATAATAAGCCGGTTCACACTTTCATCCCAGTCTGTCAATTTTTTTACTACATGCCTGATCAAAACCTCATCTTTTGATGAAGGCTTGATCATAGCGATGTTTCCAGATAAAAACACACACAGCAAATCATGAAAACCTACTAAAGGAATATTGCCGGCCATTACAATCCCTACCTTTTTGGGAGCCGGATTTTCTTCAGGAATTTGATATTGTGTGATCAACTTTTCCAATTGGTGCGGTTGCAAAAAGTTCGCTGCTATGTTGTTTATAGAAAGCTCAATAAATTCGGGAACAAACCAATGGTTTTCCAGATAGGCTTTGTGTTTTGCCTGTTGCCATTGTTCGTCTTTGGCTTGCATATAATTTCCCAGTCGTACCAGCAATTCTTTTCTTTGAGATAACGTCATGAAATTTCTTGGTTTCTTTACAGATAGTGTGATGAATTAAATTGAAATAGAAATGATTATTTCATTTCTGACCTTTAAATTTGTCCAGCAAAATTAATTCCCGGAAAAACAAACTATTGAATTATGGCGATCAAAATAACTGAAGAATGTATTAACTGCGGAGCCTGTGAGCCCGAATGCCCGAATAATGCCATTTATGAAGGTGGTGTGGAATGGGCAATTGCAGATGGAACCAGCGTAAAAGGTTCCTATACTCTTGTTGATGGAACTGTTGTGGATGCAGATCAAAAAAACGCTCCTATTGCAGTGGACACTTACTACATTGTTCCCAGTAAGTGCACCGAGTGCCAGGGATTTCATGAAGAACCGCAGTGTGCTTCAGTTTGTCCCGTGGACTGTTGTGTTCCTGATGAAATGTATGTTGAAACTGTTGAGGAACTTCTCGCAAAAAAAGAGAAGTTGCATATATAATTTCGTAACTTGTATCATCCGTAAAACGCAGCTTGGCTGCCTCGAAAAACAGGTGATATGTCCTGTGTAAAAAGGTGAAGATTATTGGTCTTCACCTTTGTTATATAAGAGAGTGTTGTTGTATAAGCTGAATTTTATTTGATTGCTGCTGGGTTGTAGGCGTTTTGGCTTATGTTACTACTTAGTCTGCCGTAAGAACCAATTATGTACCTGCCGTTCACTGCTCTTTTGATCGTCTGTTGCGTTGCACTCTTGTGCGTTTGGTAATTCTTATCATCATTTTGCAAGTGTCATTACTAAGCTTATTAGTTTAATTGCAGAAGGATTGACATTCCATAGCAGATTATTTCCCATGCCTTTTTATAAAACATTGAAATTAATAAAACCTTCTGCATTGTACCACTTTGCTCTATAGCTTCCCTGCAAAGAGGCAGGAACGGTTGACAATAATCATAATCTCTGTCATTTCACCGAATCCGATTTGCTGCTACTTTTGTTGCTCATGAATACCAATATTTCTTTTGATAATACTGAGATTGCTTTTGCTTACAAATTGGATAAAGATCTGAAACATTCACACTGGCTTTACAAGTTAATGGCAAAGCCATGGTTAGTGAATATTGGAACACGATTAGCTCCGTGGAGCATTCGTACAGGACTTCCTGTTAAGGGCTTGATCCGCAAAACCATTTCAAGGCAATTCATCGGTGGGGAAAGTTTGGAGCAAACTATCCCCGTTGCTAAAAAACTGGCTGAATACCATGTTGAAGTCATTTTGGATTATGCCGTTGAAGGCAAGCAGGGAGAAGATAATTATGAACATGCCTGCAATGAATTCATCCGAGTCATCAACTTCGCCGCTACTCAACCGAACACTCCTTTCATGAGTATAAAAGTAACCGGTATGGCCAGGTTTGGGTTGCTGGAAAAAATTCATTCGTTAATGCACACTTCCGATGCAGACAGCCTGATCAAACGCTACAATGCCGCATTAGAGCAATTATCTGCTGATGAAAAAAATGAGTGGCAGCGTGTAGTTGAACGCACCGTAAAAATTTGCCAGGCTGCAAGTAAGGCCAATGTTGGATTTTTGGTAGATGCAGAAGAAACCTGGATTCAAGATCCGTTGGATGCGTTGACCATGCTGATGATGGATGAGTACAATAAAACAAAACTGGTGGTTTGGAATACGCTTCAAATGTACCGCCACGACAGGTTGGACTTTTTGTATAAATCGTATGCTGCAGCCAAAGAAAGAAATTTTTTATTGGGAATGAAACTGGTTCGCGGGGCTTACATGGAAAAAGAAAGGAACAGGGCACAGGAAAAAGGGTATCCTTCTCCCATTTATCCAACCAAAGAAGCAACCGACAAAGGATATAATGATGCTGTTCGTTTTTGCATTGATCATCTTGAGCAAATTGGAGTAATGATTGCTACGCATAACGATTATAGCAACATGCTTGGTGTTCAACTACTTCAACAAAAAGGTTTGCCATTGAATCATTCGCATGTTCACTTTAGTCAATTATATGGAATGAGCGACAACATTACTTTCAATCTGGCAAAGGCCGGTTGTCATGTAAGTAAATATTTGCCTTTTGGACCGATCAGGGATGTAGTTCCTTATCTCATGCGCCGTGCACAGGAAAATAC
>JAGIAB010000475.1 GCA_017745135.1 Flavisolibacter sp. | reverse complement strand
CACAGTAATGATTCTTCTTTCTTCATCAGGTGCTACCTGCATTGACACTCCCGAAACTTTTGCCTGCGGAAGGGGGACCGTGTGCTCCACATTTTTTTCGTCTGTCCATTTCACTGTATAATTTGTTCCTGCCTGGGGAATAAATACAAAGCTGCCCATACCATCGTGTACGGAAGAAAAACTTTGAAGCGCCGTTCCTTTATTATCCAACAATCTTCCCTTTATTTTTACCGGTCGCCCATATTGGTCATTTGCCTTAAAAGCAATTTTATTAATAACACCGGCTACAATATCTCCGCCCTCGGGAAAGAGTTGCAGCGATGGCGTAACGGCCGCCAACGTTTTTTTACTGGAAGCTTCTTTTGGAAGAATACGAATGTCTTTACTGTATAAAAAAGCAGTATCAAAGTTCAACATCCATTTTGTGTAGGCACGCACATGAACAAAATCACCTTTGTATTCTGCGGGCACATCAAACTGCCCGTTGGTAGCAGCATCTACCACCGGACTTACGGTGTGAGACAAAACGGTTCCTTTCTCATCTATCCAGTCAACATACAGCGTTTTAGTTTGCGCCGCCGGAAAAATTCCTTCCATCAAATATGCTTTAAACCAAATGGTTTCCCCGGCATAATACGAGGATTTATCGTAATGCAGGTAAACCTTTTCTGCACTATGAGTAGTTGCCATTTTTGATAAAGCAGAATCTAAAGACTGAGTTCTGGCAGCGAGAAAAAAGGACATCAAAAAAACAAGACACAGGATATTCCTCATCATGGCGTTAAGATACAGCAAGATTGATAATGAGAAAATTTCATTAACAGATTGACAACAGCGCTGCTGCTTGCAGATTTTGATTTTTTTAATTTACTTGAGTATTTAATCAAAACTAATGGAAGAAATTACACAACAAGACATACTGGTTGATCTGGAACCTCAACTGGTACAGGCAAGTTCAGGCAAGCGTTTAGCCAATTACTTTATCGACCTGATTCTCTTTTATATTATATTTTTCATAGCAGGCATGATCATCGCCACCGTATCTCCGGAAATGCTGGAGAATGATACCTTGTTCAGTGATCATGTTTTTTTGGACCGCTTGTTCTCGCTTCTCTTATTTGGAGTGTATATGTCCGTTATCGAAGGAATTTTTAAAGGAAGAACTCTTGGTAAACTTATTACAGGCACAAAAGCTGTAAATGCTGATGGCAGCACTATTTCATTTGCGACCGCATTGAGCAGAGGCTTTTCCCGTGTCGTTCCCTTTGAACCTTTCAGCGCATTAGGCAATCCACCTTATCCATGGCATGATAAATGGACGAACACCTATGTGATTGATATAAGGCAGTCAACACTGGAAAGTTAAGCTTACATATTTCTGCGGTACTGTCCACCCACTTCATACAAGGCATGGGTAATTTGTCCAAGCGAACAATATTTCACTGTTTCCATCAATTCGGCAAACAGGTTTCCGTTGTTGATGGCTACTTGTTTTAATCGCTTCAATGCTTCTTCGCTTTTATTTTCATTTCTTTTCCAGAAGGCATGAAGGTTTTGTATCTGTTGCTCTCTTTCTTCTTGGGTGGAGCGGATCACTTCATTGGGTAAAATAGTTGGACTTCCTTTTTTATTGAGAAAAGTATTGACACCGATCAAAGGCAATTCACCGGTATGTTTCATGTGCTCATAATAAAGGCTTTCTTCCTGAATTTTATTTCGCTGGTACATTCTTTCCATTGCTCCCAAAACACCACCGCGTTCAGTAATGCGGTCAAATTCGGCAAGTACTGCTTCTTCAACAAGATCCGTTAATTCCTCAATGATAAATGAACCCTGAATGAAGTTTTCTGTTTTTGCAGAACCCAATTCCCGGTTAATGATTAATTGTATAGCCATTGCCCGGCGAACACTTTCTTCAGTTGGCGTGGTAATCGCTTCGTCATAGGCATTGGTGTGAAGCGAATTGCAATTATCATAAATAGCATACAAAGCCTGGAGGGTTGTGCGGATATCATTGAAATCAATTTCCTGTGCATGTAAACTGCGACCGGAAGTTTGAATGTGATATTTGAGCTTTTGAGAACGGCTGTTCGCTTTGTATTTATGCTTCATTGTTTTTGCCCAAATCCGTCGCGCCACGCGGCCAATCACACTGTATTCCGGATCCATTCCATTGGAGAAGAAGAAAGAAAGATTGGGAGCAAAATCATCGATATTCATTCCGCGGCTTAAATAATATTCTACATAAGTAAAGCCGTTGGAAAGTGTGAAAGCCAATTGCGTTATTGGATTCGCTCCAGCTTCGGCGATATGATAGCCGGAAATAGAAACACTATAAAAATTGCGAACCTCATTTTGAATAAAATATTCCTGCACATCACCCATCAGCTTCAATGCAAACTCAGTTGAAAAGATACAGGTATTCTGCGCCTGGTCTTCTTTTAAAATATCGGCTTGTACCGTGCCTCGAACCTGTGAAAGTGCCTGCGCTTTTAATTGCTCATACACTTCTTTGGGCAACACTTCATCACCACTTAAGCCCAATAGTTTTAATCCAAGGCCGTTATGCCCATTGGGTAAACGTTCCGGTGCAGATGGATTGTAGTATACTGGCTTTGCTGCATGACCAAATTTTTTTTGAAACGCTTCGTTCACCATTGACCATTGACCATTCGCCTCAATGTATTTTTCGCACTGCTGATCAATGGCAGCATTCATGAAAAAAGCAAGCAACATAGGAGCAGGGCCATTGATGGTCATCGATACAGAAGTCTTGGGATCGCAGAGATCAAAACCGCTGTATAATTTTTTGGCGTCATCAACTGTAGCAATGCAC
>JAGIAB010000474.1:2588-2837 GCA_017745135.1 Flavisolibacter sp. | reverse complement strand
TCGTACTACAGGCAGGTTTGATGCCATTACAGCACAACAACAGGTGAACCAGGTTTTGAAAAAAGGTGCTCCCGGCCAGCAGGATTACGACTACATCACCACCAATATCGATCTTATAAAGCAGCAACATCTGAGCAGCAAGTACATGACCCTGATGACCAACAGCCTTTATTTTCCAAAATGGTATTTGGAAAAAAGAAATGTGGACAACAGCCTTGTAGGAAAGATGTCGTTTGTAATGGTGCCTTT
>JAGIAB010000474.1:0-2578 GCA_017745135.1 Flavisolibacter sp. | reverse complement strand
GTGCCAGACAGCACAATAAAAATATCGGATGGTGAGATCAAGGATTTTTTAAAGAAACACGAAGACGATTATAAAAGAGAAAAAGAAACCCGCAGCATTGAGTACGTTCTTTTCAGCACAGCACCAAGCGCATCTGACAGTGCGGCGGTAAGAACGGAAATTGAAGCATTGAAACCGGAATTTGCTGCAGCAACCGACGCCGCTGCTTTTGTAAGGCAAAACAGCAGTCTTCCGTTTGACAATGCCTACCATGGCAAATCTCTAATCCAGGTTCCTTCAAAGGACTCGATTTTTGCTACGCGGGTAGGTGGTGTTTATGGTCCTTACCTGGATGGAAGCAATTACATGTTAGCCAAAGTGGTGGATGTTAAGAACCTTCCGGATTCTGTTAAATGCAGACATATCTTGCTTGGAACAATTGATCCGCAAACAGGTCAGCCGTTAATGCCCGACAGCGTTGCTCATGCCAAAGCAGACAGCATTGCCGGCGCTATCAGAAATGGTGCAAGCTTCAACCTTTTGGATTCTTTGTATTCAACCGACCAGGTAGCAAAACAAGACAAAGGCGTGATGACCTTTTCTTCAACCGATATTCAAAGCCCCAACTTTGCAAAAGAGTTCGGACAATTTATTTTGTTTGATGGCAGACCCGGCGACAAAAAAGTGGTGAAAACACAATTTGGCTGGCATTACATCGAGATCATGAATTTCATAAATGTGGAACCGCACTACAAAGTTGCTTATGTAGCTAAACCAATTGTAGCCAGCCAGGAAACTGATAACCAGGTTCACAACCTTGCAGCCATGTTTGCCGGCGATAGCCGCGATTATAAATCGTTTAACGAAAATTATGAAAAGACCATTAAGTCAAAAGGCTATGTAAAACAGGTGGCCCCTGATCTTGATGAAATGCAATTCAATTTGATGGGCGTAAATGGTTCGGCAAGACAGTTCATTAAAAAAGTTTTTGAAACAGACAGGGGAGATATTATCGGTCCTGAAATGCTTCCTGATAATTACGTGGTTGCTGTGGTGACTGATATTACAAAACCCGGTTTGCCAAGTGTGGCCTCTGTTCGTCCAATGGTTGAACCTCTTTTAAGAAATAAAAAGAAAGGCGAGACGATCAAAAAAAATATTGGACAGGTGAATTCACTGGAAGAAGTGGCATCCAAAACCGGCCAAACCGTACAAACTGCAGACAGTCTTCGCTTCAATGGCGGAAGTGCATTTGGATATGAGCCAAAAGTTTTGGGAGCAGTCTTCAACCCTGCCAACAACGGTAAGCTGGTTACACAACCGCTGGTGGGGACAAATGGCATTTATGTGATTAAAGTGGAAGGACAATCCACAACTTCTGTTGAATCTGCCAACATTGATGAGCAGCGCAGGCAACTGGAAATGCAAATGAGGCAACAAATCATGCAGCAAATGCAATACGGTATGAATCCCATTTTAGATCCGTTGAAGAGAAGCGCTAAAATCAAAGATAACCGGGCAACATTTTATTAATAGTTTTCAACTTATAAACAAAGCCGCTCACACGAGCGGCTTTTGCTTTCTTGGCAAATGCTTAACCTCACCGGTTTTCTTCATTGTTTAATTTTGTTGTATGAGCGATACCATAGTTAACAAGGTTGCCAATAGTGGATTGATCACAATCGACCTTGAAAATTATTTGCCCCAGGGCGATGTTGTAACATTTGATCTGAAGGATCATTTGTTCATGGGATTGATTTTGAAGGAAAAGGATTTCAGGGAAGCGCTAAAGAACCTCGACTGGTCGGTTTACCAGGATAAATATGTTGCCATCACCTGCACTGCAGATGCTATAATTCCTGCATGGGCTTATATGCTTGTGGTTACTTATCTTCAGAATATTGCCGAAGATGTTTATGCAGGCACTTCAACTGAAATGCAAAAACATCTTTTATTAAAAAACATTGCTGCAATTGATGTCAACGAATTTGTTGATCAGCGAATTGTTATTAAAGGTTGCGGCGATGCCACCATTGAAAGTTTTGCTTACACAGAGGTCACCAAAGTTTTGCTCCCGGTTGTTAAGAGCATTATGTACGGTGAACCATGCAGCACAGTACCTGTTTTTAAAAAGAAATAATGATCAAGAAATTTATTCCCTTTCTTCTTGCTATAGCAATTGTTGCCTGCAATAGCTCTTCAGATAAAGAGGACAAAGAGACCATTGAAGAAGAAGAAGTACCTTATGTGGATCCTGTAAAGCAGGAAATTAATTCCGCATTTCCTGCCACCTACCAATTTTTTTCAACAGAGGATTCATCGTTTGACGCTTCAAAGTTTCAGCAAATGTCAAGTGAGGTGGCAAACAGTCCTGACTTAAAACTTTCTGACAGAATACAATCATATTCTCCGCTCTTTGTTTACAATGCAGATAGTTCCTTTGCGATCGATCTTTATTCTTACAATGTTATCCTGCGAAAAAGAAATGGTAAAATCACTGTAAATCATGCAGGGCCGGATACCGAGGTGGGATTAATTGATCTGAAAAACAAAACACGCAAACGTATTTATTTCGGTGGTTCTTCCTCAACGGTATTAG
>JAGIAB010000473.1 GCA_017745135.1 Flavisolibacter sp. | reverse complement strand
TTGCTGTGATTAGTGAACTGGTTTTGTCCATATTTTTGCTGCTCCGACAAGCATGCAACAGTTTCCAAAGTTCATCCTTATTGCCGACGACGACCTTGAAGACCTTGAGTTGTTATCAGAAGCCATTCTTCAACAGGAAGCAAATACCAGGCTTCACATGGTAAACAATGGCCCTATGATAATTGATTTTCTGGCAAAAGCAAAAGACGATGAATTGCCTTCATTAATTGTGCTTGATTATAATATGCCCAACATGAACGGCGCCGAAGTGCTGGAGAAATTATGTAGCATCCCCCGTTATCAAAACATACCAAAGCTCATTTGGAGCACTTCCAACAATAGTAATTATATAAAAGAATGTATGGAGAAAGGTGCCACTGATTATTTTGTAAAACCTGCCACACATAAGAATTTGCAGGAGCAGGCAGCCCAAATGCTTAAAATGTGTGCATAGATCACATCACTTAGTGATCGTTCCTGTTCATCCCCTGCATGGTATTATTTGTTTTCTTTCCTGTTTGGTCGAGTGCGGCCCTTAAAGCTTTGGCTAATTGACTAGCATTGCCCACACCCCAATAGTGAAGAAAAAATATCCGGGGTTGCTCATGCACCATGTGGTTATGAACGGCAACAACTTCAATTCCGTTTTCAACCAGGGTTTTAATAACAGGGGCTACTTCATCTTCAGTCATGGTAAAATCACCGGCAACTGCAGCATGCTCCGGAGTGCCCTGGAAAGCTGCCCATGTATTAAAACCCATGAAGCTTGTTACCGGCATTCCATGTTCTCTTAATTGTACATCGGGGCGGCCAATGGTGTATTTATAAACACCCTTGCTCATTTCGCCTTTATATTGAAGTATTCTATCTAAGTCTTGTGTATTCAGCGAGTTGTTTACTGATTCAGAAGATGCATTTTCCTTTGCAGGATCGTCTCCTCTTATTTCTTTTATCTTATCTAAAACTGCTTTTACTTTGGCAGCCACGGCTTCTGTATTGCCCGAACCTCCTATGTGCATATACATAACATTGGGATGGTTTCTTACAAAATGATTGTGAATGGCGCTTATTGTCAAGCCTTGCTTAATCACTTCCTGCTGTACCGGTTTCAGATCATTTTCGGTAAGAACGATATCACCCATAATCATAGCCCCGCCGGGAGAAGGGGCAAAGTCAATCCACGAGCTCAGGCCCATAGCCGGAATGATCTTAAAGCCATCCACTTCAATACTCAGATCATTTTGAGGAATGGTGATCTTATACTCGCCATTGTTCGACTTTCCCTTTATACCGGTAATGCGCTCAATAGCCAGGGCATCAATAGGTAAAACCGTTTGCATTCGAACGGTGTTCTGAAGATTGTTACCCTCCGTTTTTATTTTCGTGTTGTCTTCTTTGATCTTTTCTTTCTGCTGGGCAAATGAATTCAAACTTAAAACGCATGTAGTTAAAATGAAGATGCATTGAATAAATGGTTTCATTTTATTAGGTTATGGTTTATCAAAGTTAGATCATGTATTCAGCCAATGAAAAAACCATTTTTCTCATGGATAATTGTAAACCGGGAAAAAATCAATATTGATAATGAAGAAAGTAAACGAAGCAACTACAATTGTTGCTGAGTTGAGGCCGTATTTTCTGCAAAAAACTTTTTTTATGATGTTGATAAATTACTGGTTGAACGAAAAATGTAGTAAAATCAGCGGAAATAAAAATGTGAATAACTCATCCATATGCACATTCGTACTGACAGGTGTTGGAAGGTAACCGATTGTAGATTTAACTTACACTATCAACCTCAGAAAATCCAATAATCTGTGACCGTACGTTTGAAATAACTAATTAAGCCACCAATTCCTATAAGACCTTAAGAGCTTCTGTTTTACAGAAGCTTTTTTTTTGGCCCATCCCGTCCTGCCATGGGCGGGACCATCTGCACACAGCCCTTACTTATTCGACGATTCCTTATTTATTTCAAGCATCATTGAATAAAAAAATAAAAAGCACTCAAACCATTTGAGTGCTTCTATTATGTAATGACTCTTTGAAAAGCGAGGCTTGTGAGTTGGCCTTGTTCCCTCTACAGCTTTGCTGGAGAGGGTTAGGGTGAGGTTTTCGCATACCTGTCTTCTTTCGCCGTTGCTGACGTTAACTTGAAGTCGACATGATCGGCAAACTTATGATCGGGTGCAGCAACGGTAGCTCTTGCATTTGGCGCTACGTTGCTGAAGTAAACCAGTTTCTTTTCCAGTAAACGGTTGTTCTCATCGTAATAGTTTACGGCAACTGATGCGGCCTGAATGGTAACATTGCTCCGGTTCTTCAAAGTGATCTTTAAATTCTTTACGCCTAACATCCAGTTGTCCGGAGCATTGGAGATGACCTCAACCTCTTCCATCAGGCTGGCGGTGCTTATTCCATTTGATGAGGGATCATCGCTGGAAGAATTGTTGTCACTTTCCCTTCTTGTTGCCTGCCTGTTATCGGCAGGCCTGGGATCTTCCACAACAGTTTTATCACTCTTTGACTCTTCCGCGTTTTCTTTTTTGGAAAAGATGCCTTTTAATACTTCTCCAAATTTCTTTTTCTTTTCAGGTGAAGCCGTTTCTTTCGGCTGTTGCTTTACCTCAGGATTGTTAACCACTATATCATTGGTCCCTTCATGGATATTGGGATTGGTTTTTTCAACAGGCATAGAGCTTTGAACAATGGGCACGGATGAATTGGTTCCGGTTTTGGATACGATTTCCGGGTTTTTCGTTTTTACCGTTCTTGACTTTGGTTCTTCTGAGACTGAAATATCACTGACAGCAGGATCTGTTTTCTGTCCGGGTGAAACC
>JAGIAB010000472.1 GCA_017745135.1 Flavisolibacter sp. | reverse complement strand
GAAGTACAGCTTTACCTCAATGCTTCGAACCTGGGAATTCTATGGGCTTCCAATCGCTATGGAATCGATCCGGATTACGATACAGGATTACCACCGGGCAAAAAATTCACCATAGGATTAAGAACAAAGTTTTAACTGCTAAACAATGGTGTTATGAATAATAAACTGATTTCTCTACTCGTTTTTATCATAATCTTATCAGCCTCGTGTAAAAAATATCTTGATCTCAAACCTGACAAAACCCTTGCTGTTCCAACAACAATTGCAGATTTACAGGCGTTGCTGGACAACAATGAAAAAATGAATACAAACAGGCCTTCTCTTGGGGAAGTATCCGCTGACGATTATTATCTCACGAATACAAATTACGCTGCGGTTAGCCTTATCAGCAGGAATGCCTATATATGGGATACGGCTGTTAACAGTACCACAATTCCAAATAGCTGGTCTTATGCATTTGATCCTGTTTATTTTTCTAACGTCGTTTTAGAAAAAATTGATAAGATTTCTTTCTCTGAACAAACAAAAATTGCATGGAATAATGTAAAAGGTTCTGCTTTATTTTTTAGAGCCAGGTCATTTTTAGCCGTCGCATGGATTTGGGCTAAAGCCTTTGATCCTCCTACTGCAAACACAGATCTTGGCATACCGCTCAGGCTCACTTCGGACTTTAATACTCCGTCAAAAAGATCCAACCTGCAGCAAACCTATGATCAAATAATTGACGACTTAAAAAACGCAATCGGACTGCTGCCGGTTAAGCCGGCCAATGCAATGCGACCCTCGAAGCCCGCTGCATATGCACTTCTGGCAAGAACCTATCTTTCTATGAGGCAATATGATAAAGCTGGTTTATATGCTGATTCCTGTCTTCAACTTTATAATCAGTTACTGGATTACAATGATCTCAATGCTTCACAATTTCATCCTGTTGCACGATTCAACAAGGAAGTGATTTTTCACAGTACAATGGAATTTGTCTATTATAACTTGTATTATTCTTACTCCTCTGTTGACTCGAATCTCTATAATTCTTATGACAGCAATGATCTGCGAAGAACAATTTTCCTCAAGGCCAATCCGGATGGCTCGCACTATTTTGCAGGATCGTATGACAACTCCGCGAATTTATTTAACGGTATTGCCACCGACGAAATATACCTGATCAGGGCCGAATGCTTTGCAAGGGCGAACAATGTGCAATCTGCTTTGAACGATTTAAATACATTACTTGAGAAAAGATGGAGAAAAGGAAGTTTCGTACCGTTCAGTGCAACTACGGCACCGGAAGCATTGAATTTGATCTTACTTGAAAGAAGAAAAGAATTATTATTCCGGGATCTCCGTTGGAGCGACGTGAAACGATTCAACAAGGAAGGAGCAAATATTATTTTAAAGCGGATCGTAAACAGCCAGTCATTCACGCTACAACCAAACGAAAACCGGTATGCACTACCACTTCCACCGGATGTTGTTAATTTATCAGGAATGCAACAGAATCGAAGGTAAGCATAAAGGAAAGGGAGAAAACACTCCCTTTCCTGTTCATTTAAGGCTTAAACTGCCTGTTGGTAACGTTAGCATCAGCTCTGAGATTAATCGGAGAACTTAGCTGGGAAGCGTCTATTTGATTGCTTGCGTTAACGGGGGCGGAAATAGAACATAACACTGTCGCGGGTCCTGAACAAGTAATCGGTGAGCTCCCATCATACGCCCATTTGCTAAGATCATTTTCATCTGACATACTGCTTGTTGTCAGATGAAAAAATGCTGTGGAAAAATTTGGGTTCTTAGCCTGGCTGACATCTTTATGCATAGTGAATGCACTGAAAGTAACGGCAAGTACAATTGCAATTACTCCTAAAAAATACTGTTTCATAAACATTTGTTTAATTAGACGCCTACTCTCTTCGCAGGTTTTCGGCTTTCCCTGATCATTGCAATAATATCTTAGGCTCTTGTTGAGATTTTTGCCTGGTTAACCAGATAGAAAATGCCGCCAGTCCTGTAAAAAATAAGTTGAACCATACATGTTGTTGCCATGTCATCTGCTTCAATACTCCGCCACAGGAACAAGGCAGATTTGGCGTAAATAAAATCATATACATCAAATAGACGGTAAATACGATCATCAAAGCAAGCGATACGTATAAGCCAACCAATCTTGATCGTTGGAAAAACAACAAAACCGAAGTCGCCAGTTCTATCAGCGGCAATGCCCAGGCTACAATAAGACTCATCTTACCAATAAGAGGAGATTGATGTAGGACATTCTTAAAGCTTGTAAAATCGAAAAGTTTACTGAGCGCCGTATAAGTAAAAAGAAAAATAAAAATGGCAGCAATGAACCGGATAGCAAAGGCTTTATTTTTCATACCTTAAAGTTCCTATGCGTACCCAGTTATATCCAAATTCTGGCGTAGGTGTTTCGGCTGAATTCATAGAGGAAACAGGTTTTATTTTCCCTTTTTCTTGATTGTGCCGGGAGTAGTTCCATAAACTTTTGAGTATGCCTTGATCAGGTCTGCTGATTGCCAGCCTGTTTGCCTGGCAGCTTCCTTTACAGTCATGCCTTCTTTGATCAGATGTATGGCTTTTTTCAGCCGCTCGTAAATTCTGTATTCGTGAATGCCCATTCCATACACCATGGAGAAGATATTTTTCAAGTGGCTTTCATTTGTCAACACTTCCTGTGCCAGATCCCTGATCAATGTATGTTCCTCCAGGTTGTCAACAATTCTTCTTTGAATTGCATATGCTTTTTCCCTGTCGCTCTGGCGAAGATCGAGACGCGAAGGATCAGCGCTTAAATGAAGTGCTACCAGCTTCCAGGCAATATCCCATAC
>JAGIAB010000471.1 GCA_017745135.1 Flavisolibacter sp. | reverse complement strand
CAAAGCCATTGGATATTTTAATAGATATGAACAGTGATCTTACCATCAACACATGGAACGAAAGCAAAATAAAAATTGAAACATCACTTCAATACCAGGGAGACAATGAGCTTAGCGATGCAGAATGGCTGGAAAAATTAGGAATCAGTATGCGAATGTTTGGAAGCACTGTCCGGGTAAAAAGTAAAACCAACAAGGCGTTTACCTATATAGCCAACGGAGGGGAAAGAAAGGTTTATACAGCACCCGTTTATTCCGGTGATGGCCGCTCTTTAACCTGGGAAAAAGGTTATCGGCCAGTAACCTTATATGTTCCTGCCGAATCCATACTGGAGATCGAAGCCGAACAAGGCTTCCTGACAATTAAAAGCAATATCAAAAGGCTTTCAGTTACAAATAATAACTGCCAGGTTGATGTTGCAAACGTGGATCGCCTGCAATTAAGAGGCAAGCAGGGAAGTTTTACTGGTGGAATTATTGGTGATGGAGATATTCAGATATTGCATGGCAGGCTTACTCTAAATGAATTGAATGAGGGTAATCTCACAAGCAGTTATTCAACGATCGAAATAGAGTCCATCGGAAATTTAAAACTAAGTAGCAGCAACGATGAAATAGATATTGATAACGCTGTAACACTTTATGGAATAAAGAATTTTGGAAACCTTCGTATCAACCAACTCACAGGCAAACTTGATCTTCAGGGAATCAACTCTGATATTAAAGTAAGACATATCAATCCGTCAGCACAACTAATTAAACTTGTCAATCGCAATGCAGATTTGCGTTTGTCTGCCAACGATCTTTCCAATTTTTCGGTGGATGTCAAAGGGAGTTATAATAAAATCTATTCTTCATTTGCAGAAAAAACAACTGTTGATACTTTGCCAGCCAAAGAAGCAGATTCGCTAAAAACACTCATGGCTGCAGTGCCTTCCGGCGGTATCATCACAGCCGCTTCCGGAACAAGTTTAAGCACCTACTCTGCCAATTCCAATACTGTTATTACTGTAACCGGTTATGGCCTGGGCGGGAACAAACAAAGTCCCAACTTGAAATACTCGGCAAGGATTGGCACCGGGAATCAATTTAAATACCAGATCATCTGCACTACTTGCATTATAGACTTTAAGTAAGCATTTAGCGTATCAATTATCAAACATCAATAGAATCGTAACTAAACTTTATTATTCAAAAATCAAATGCAATTTAAATACGATTGACACGGCCTTTTACGTTCATTGTTTTCCTCCCTCTGCAAAATCTAAAAACAACCCTATCTAACTATGTTTTTTAGAGAGTGCATGATTTGTGTAAGAGTTTGACTAACACTTGTAAATCTAAAACCAACAACCACTCTGATGAGAAAACTCTCAAAGCTACTGGTGCTGCTTTTCATTTCTTCTGCTTGTTACAGTCAGTCTGCTATTGTTAAAGGAAAAGTTTCAGACACACTGGATAAAAAAATTCTTTCCAATGCTATTATTACGCTTACCAGCAAACAAGATTCGGTTCTTTTCAAATTTGCCCGGTCTAATGACAAAGGCGAGTTTTCTATTAACGCAGTAAGGCCAGGGCCATACATCGTTACTATAAGCTATCCTAAGTTTGCCAGCTATAAAGATGAAATTGAGGTAAAAGATAATGCTACTCATGACCTGGGCACCATTCCATTAACACAACTTGCAAAGATCCTCGAAGAAGTTGTTATCCGTACAGGATCAGCCATCCGCATTAAAGGAGATACCACTGAATTTGTAGCCGATAGTTTTAAGGTCAAAGAAGGAGCAACCGTAGAAGACCTGTTAAAACAGCTTCCGGGATTTCAGGTGGATAGTAAAGGCAATATAACTACCCAGGGTAAACGAGTGGACAAAGTGCTGGTTGACGGAGAAGAATTTTTTGGTGATGATCCCACTATGGCCACACAAAATATCGGCGCAAGGGCTGTTGATAAAGTGCAGGTGTATGATACCAAAACCGAACAACAGTCGCTAACCGGAATTAGTACAGGAAATGAAGGAAAAACAGTAAACATCAAATTGAAAGATGAAGCTAAAAAAGGAGGCTTTGGGAAATTTTATGCTGCAACAGATTTCAATAAATACCATGATGCCAAGGCCATGTACAACCGTTTTGTTGGTAAGAAAAAAATGTCGGTGTATGGAACAAAAAGCACCATTAATACCGGCAGTTTAAACTACCAGGACCAGCAAAGATTGGGCGCAGAACCTGATGCAGAATATGATGAAATTGGTGGCTATTACATGATCATTGGAGGAGGTGACGGAGAATTCAATGATTACAACCTCAGAGGTTTGCCCAACTCCTATACTGCAGGAGCATTGTACAATGATAAATGGTCATCCGATAAAAAAAGTTTAAACAGCTCTTATCGCTACAACCGTTTGGGAACAGAGAATATTACTTCAACACTTACCCAAACTTACCTGGCAAATGGCTCCATTTTTAACGACCGGAAGGTAAAGGCAAATGCGCTAAACCAACAGCATGCAATTAATGCAAAGTATGAGTGGAAGATTGACTCTTTTGCTTCTATCAAATATAGTGGGGCCGGTATTTATAAAACTTCAGAATCTTTCAATAACACCAGGACTTCTGCAAGCAATGAATTAAATGAAGTGCTCAACAGCAGCGACCAATACAAGGATAATGAGACTGAACGGAAACAATTCGACAATCAATTAGTGTACCGGCAGCAATTTAAAAAGAAGAACCGCCTTCTGCTGACTACGTTACGCTACGGCTATGTAGAAGATGATAACCTGGGAATGTTAAATGCCACCACTATATTTCACCGACCGAACCGGCCTGATTCTACAAGTG
>JAGIAB010000470.1 GCA_017745135.1 Flavisolibacter sp. | reverse complement strand
ATATAGAACGACAAAGCAATAAAATGGATTTGATTTATTTTAGTCCACTCATGCTCTTTAGTTTTATGATATCCACTTTCAACCATAACCTTGAGCAAATTTTTGATTACTTCATTGTATCGAGCTAATACATACAACGATTGGTATATACTCATAAGTTTTTGCCTTTCTTCACCCAAAACTCCCTCTCCCACTTTCCACATTCCGCCTTTTCTTTTGGAAGTTGCTCATAAATTAAATCCAAGTCCTTTTCAGGAATTATTTTCTCTGCATAAGGAAATAAAACTCTTTCTTCAAATCGAATATGATCATCGATTGCCTGGGCCAAATTAGCAAGCAAGGTGGCATCAGGAATGTTTTCATTAATGTGGATCATTGCTTCAATGTTTTCATGCTCATCAAACATTTGTTTCAGCAATTCATCATCGGCAAGTATATGCGGCGCTAAAATTTGTTCTTCTTCGTGAAAATGTTCTTCCAGGTGATTTTTCCAGAACCATTGAACATATTCAGCAATGAGTTTTATATCAGCACCATTTTTCAATCCTTGTTTGACCTTCCAGGCAAATAATAATCCGTCGTGATGGTCTTTTGACAAGGGCGTTAATTGTTTGCTGCGCTTGATTGGTTTAATTTCTTTCGACATAGTGCAAAGATAACTTCAACCTTAGGTTGTAGTAGCGATGAGGCCGCGCCGTCGCAAATGATGATAAGAATTGCGGGACGTACAAGTGAGTGACACAACGAAAGTCAAATAGTAGTAATATCGATTGTTCAATCATTCAAAACATCCAGGCAAGTATTCCTTATTAAAACCACTTGTTCTCTCGCTTATCCCATTTTGTTATACCAACTTTAAACCTGACTGGGTTTGAAAACTGGTTTGCCGCAGAGCCCACAACGTACACTCCGAGTTTGAATTTTGACAGAGGATCGAAAGGCCATTTAAACACCCGCTCTACACCGGCGAAAGCTTCTACATAACGTAGTTGCCTTTCCTTTGCTACAAGAAAACCGCCACCGGCCATTTCGTGCAACTGCAGCTTTTTTAACAATGGAATTTTATTCAGCAAGAAACCATTGAAATCATGAACATAATGCGCCTGGTAAAAACGTTTGAATACTGCAAAACTGGAATCGAGCGACTGGAATTGCTTTTCGGGATTCATAAATAATATAGGATCGCCTCGACGCTGCCATTTGTAATCAACAGTACGAAGATCATTTCTGCTTAAGAAACTTCCTGTTTTTATTTTGTATCGTGATGTGCCGGTAAGTCCAAGTTTTATTTCCTGCTGCAAACCAAATTCGAGATAATCAAAATCAACTTTGCTGTTGAATATGCCGGGCAGGCCTTTTCGCAATTTCACATAGGCTGTTGGCCAGGCAGAACCTAAAATGATTTTCTCTTTCGGCTCGCGAATGTAGCGCTGAAATGGCGTGTAAGACAAAGTCACTTCTCCATAGAAAGCATTGTAGCCTTCAAAAGCAACCGCCTGGTTGTTGTCAAGCACATCACCGAACAAACTATCTACATTATTGTTGGTTTTGTAATTACTCACAGATCTTCTGATTCCAATTTCAGCAATGGTGGAAAGCTTTAGTCCATTTATAATTTCCAAACCATGATCAACTTTCAAAGAGTTAGCGAGATAAACGTTGTTCCGCTTGAGCATGTTGATCCAGGCGTCTCCTTCAAAAATGTGGTCGAATCTTCGTCCTACATCGATCGTATAATAACCTCGATTGAAGGGATTGTACATTCTTGAAAATCGTACAGATCCATTTACGTCTTTATTGCGGATGCCATAACTAAGATCGGCATACACTGAAATATTCTTTCTCGATTTATAAGTCTTGCTATGAAAAACCGAAAGGTTGATTCGTGAGCCTCCAAACTGGAATGGATTATAGATGGAAGGTGCCGCCGGCAAGTACCAGTTCTTTTCTTTTTCATGATTGTGAAAACGCTGGCCCCTCAACAAGATATTTTTCCAGGTAATGCGGTTGATGCTTTTATCGACTGAATCCAGGTAAGCCTTTGTATGTGTAGCCCTGTAAATGCTATCCCTGAATTGAATGAACCGGAGTTCCTTTGGTGTAAGCGGCTCGGTTCGTGCAGTATTCCAAAAGCTGCTGTCTTTTTCGTAAGCTTCCTGCGTGGTGGAACTGACTTCCACACCAAAATAATTTTTAGTGAATTGTTTGTTCAGTTGAAAATTCTTGTACGTAACAATGGTTTGTCCCGATAATTTAGAGCGATTGGTTTTTGAATAATAAGTAAACTCTTGTCTTGTAATCATCCATGCCGTACTGTCAATAAATTGATACTGTTGCTGCACTTCAAAAAAATCGTATTCGGGAAGATGATAAGAAGGGAAACGAAATTTAGTGCTGAGGATCACCCAAAGGCTATCCATGATACGTACCTCACCCTCAACCGTTGCATTGCTTACCTGTCGTGGTTTTACATTGATCGTGTACACCTTTTTTCCATTGAGGACTTCAGTCTTTAGCAGTTTAAAACGATACGCCATCAACCCGCTGTAACTGATGGGAGAAACGAAAGGAATAGTGGATATGCCGGGAGTTTTGACAAGGTTATTATAGAAATTAAAATCACCTTCCGTATTGGATAAAAAGAAAAGGCTTTGAACGTTTCCATTCTTTTTCACCCCGGTCCTTTCTTCCTTGATCTGCCCTGTTGATTTGTGATCGAGTTTGAGGATGACTTCAGCCATTGCCATTTGGTACAGTTCAGCATCAGATGGATTTATTTTTTGGGAAGTATCAATTGGCTTTTTCGTTTTTCGGTTTGAAGAATCCATTTGCGTAGCCTTGATGTAGGC
>JAGIAB010000046.1:6090-13067 GCA_017745135.1 Flavisolibacter sp. | reverse complement strand
GCCCAAAACTTTGCATGGAATCGAGAATTGGTTTTAAACGAGAAGGATGATTTTCGTAATAGACAAGGCTTTTCGTAAACTCGTCTTTACTGATTTTATGAATAGCAAATACCTTTTGATAATAGTCAACATGCTTCGATAAACCCCTGAATGCAGAATCACTTGCCGCATAATTTTCGGCCATTGCATCAGCCTGCATTACATCCCACAATACTGCCTGCATTTTTTTGGGAGGAAGTATATCACCGGGCACTGATGATTTACACGAGAAAATAAATACAGCAAAAAATAAAATTGGCAACTTTCTCATTTCAACTCCTTATAAGCACTGGCATTTGTTAAATCCAGTTTTACTAAAAATTCTCTTGCCCTTGATTTCGTATCCCTTTCTGCCTTACTGAAAATCTTTACCAATTCATTGCTTTTTCCCTGAAAGAAAAATTGCAATACCATTGAACCAGGGTTTTCTGTATTGACCGTATTTAAATGACTCAAAGCACTTAAAATACCGGCCCTGCCTTCGGTTTCATTCTCATAAAACTTATCAAAGCCATTGCGGTAATAAGCATAAATAACATCGTGCATCATATTAAAACGGCTGTCGGTAAATCCTTGTATCAATTTAAAGCGGTTACGCAATCCTTCAAACGCTTTCCATCCACTGATTTCACCGCCTTCCGGTGCATTGTTGACAATGTATTGCGCCTTTTGAAAATAAGAATCACCGCCTTTAGGAGAGAAGGAATCGTAATCCATTCCTAAAATAATGTTGACATAATAAGCCAGTATGGCGGTAAGATTGGCTGCCAGAGGATCGTTGCCTTGTATGCGATTCTCGTTAAATTCTATAGGCTGAAATTCTACATATTTGAATTGAACAGAAGGATCCTGGAAGTTAACGATCGGCGATTCATAAGTGGTATTGTAAATTGGCCGTGCTGCCTGGATGGTTAAAGTAGCCTGAAAGGTATTGTTACCCGAAAATTTATCAATGTTCAAAAGAAAATTGCATTTGATTTTTTCTTGCGGCTGATAGTTATCGCTGGTCCACTTACGGTTGTTTAAAAAATTCGTCAACGCTGTTTGCAGGGTTTGAAACACCTTTTTATCAACCTGGGAACTTATATTATTGGAAACAATCGAAAGTTTTGCCTGCAGTTCCTGCGCCGAAGCAGTTTGTACTAATATAACAGCAGCAATAAAAAAGAGAACATTTTTCATTATTTGATTTCAATTATAGCATCGACAATATCTTTTGCCAATGCTGATTTGGATTTCAATTCGATTTGTTTTTCTTTTCCGTTTTTGAAGAATAAAGTCACTTTGTTGGTATCGTGCCCAAAACCTGCACCTTCATCCTTCAAAGAATTTAAAATGATAAGGTCGGCATTTTTTTCTTCGAGCTTTTTTTGAGCATTTGCTTTTTCATTTTCCGTTTCCAATGCAAAGCCCACCAGTATTTGTTCCTTTGTTTTGGTTTTACCTAAGCTTCCTAAAACATCTTTTGTTTTCTTTAGTGTGATGGTTAGTTCGCCCTCTTTCTTTTTGATCTTTTGATCAGCTACCACGGTTGGTGTGTAGTCCGCAATGGCTGCGGCCATCACAGCAATATCATAAGAAGCTGAATCAGCCGTACAGGTTGTATGCATTTCATCAGCGCTGGTAACGGACACCAACTTTATCTTTTTGTTTTTTGATTGAATGGAAACAGGACCACTGACCAAGGTGACTTCCGCTCCCCTGTTTGCCAGTTCATCAGCAATAGCATATCCCATTTTACCCGATGAATGATTGCCAATAAAACGAACCGGGTCAATAGCTTCGTATGTAGGACCCGCACTTACCAGTGCTTTTTTACCTTTTAACTGGTTAGAAGTTTTGAAGAAATGTTCCATTTCTGCAACGATGTCTTCCGGTTCCGCCATTCTTCCCTCGCCAATCAGGCCACTTGCTAATTCCCCATAAACCGTATTCAAAATGATGTTTCCATTTCCACGTAGTACTTCCAGGTTTTTTTTAGTATTTGGGTGATGCCACATGTCTTCATCCATTGCCGGAGCAATCATAACGGGGCAAATGGCTGAAAGATAAACTGCCAGTAAAAGATTATCACATTGTCCGGCAGCTATCTTAGCCAGTGTATTGCAACTAAGTGGTGCTATCAGCATTAGATCTGCCCATCTACCCAATTCAACATGATTGGCCCAGCTTTGGTCATCAAATAAATCAACCAGAACCGTGTTTTTTGACAATGTGGATAGCGTAAGTTTTGAAACGAAATCAGTACCAGCAGGCGTCATGATCACTTTTACCTCTGCGCCTGCTTTTATTAATTGACGAACGACCAAAGGCATTTTATAAGCAGCAATACTCCCGGTGATGCCAATGATTATTTTCTTACCTGCCAGCATGAGCACTAAAATACTATTTTAAAAAAGAAAAGCGATCCGGTTCTGTGGATCGCTTTACCTGAAAAAAATCAATCAATTATTTAAAAAGATCCTGGTCTTCATTCTTGCGATAGTAGATCTTGTCTTCGATAAATTCCTGGGTAGCCAGCAAAGCTGGATTAGGCATACGTTCGTAAGCTCTTGAAATCTCGATCTGTTCTTTATTCTCATGGATTTCTTCCAAAGAATCTGTATGGCTGGCGAATTCTTCCAGTTTGTTATGTAATTCCTCTTTGAGGGAAATATTGATCTGGTTAGCCCGTTTTGCAATGATAGCAATCGACTCATACAGATTACCCGTTTTGTTTTTGAGCTCGTTGGCATCACGGGTTTCAATATTGTTGGATGTGCTGATACTAAGTTGTCTTCTTAACAGGCTCATTTGAGTATAATTTTAAATGGTTTTGAGATTGATTTAAATAATCCTGGACTTCCTTATCATATTTGCTTTGCGGGAAATGGTCTTTGAAATCATTACATTCTTCAATCACTTTTTCGAAACGTTCAACCTTCTTTTCTTCTACACTTAATTCGGCATAACGGAAATACGATTTGATGACCATTAGTTTGTACTCTTCGGCTTTTTCCGATTCAGGATAAGTATTCAATACCGAAGCGTAAGTAACAGCCGCCGCACGGAATTGGCCCAAATCGTAATAGAGTTTTGCCGAATTAGCGTCCTTTATTTCAAGCTTGCGGCGACAAATATCAATGATCTCTGTTGCTTCCTTATTTCTTGCTGAGCCGGGATGCGTATTAATGAATGTTTGCATCATCCCGATCGTTTTTATCGTATTGGATTGATCTAACGCTGGCTTTGGCGATTGCTTATAGAAACAATAAGCTCTCATATAATCCACTTCTTCAGCCTTTGAACTATTAGGATAAATCTCCAAAAAAGTCTTGAACAGGTTTTCTGCATTCAAATAATCCTTTTGGTAATAAGCACAATAGGCGTACTTATAATAAATATCCTCAAACTCAGCAGCACCGCGATAATAAGGCATCACATCTTCATAAAGTTGCTGCGCATAGTTATATTTCTTTTTGACATAATACTGCTCGGCCATTTTCAGCTTATAAACAGGGTCCTTGCTTTTCAGGACCTTGTTGATGCCATGACAGCTAACTAATAAAACACAAAGAAATACTACTGCAGAAAATTTCATAAAGGCTGGCAAAGTTAAACAGTTTGAGCAAATATTCTGGAATTAATGCCAAACCTACTAACCCATTGCAGTTAAGATTTCTCTAAATCATCCATAAAAAAAATCCTCCCGGTAAGCCGGGAGGATGAAATTTATTTTAAGCAGGTAATTATTTACCTCTCAAATTTGGATTAGGAACTGTAGTTGGCAATCCGGCATCCTGGTCGGTAGCTGCACGGAAATCAACCGTATTGCAATCGCCACCTTCCTGACCAATTTGCCAGTAGAAGCGGTCGCCGCTGATACCTTCTTTTTCCACCATATGTCTGATTATCACATTTACTCTATCCCATGCTCTTTGTTGCTGTGCTTTAGTAGAAGAACAATAGCTTGTAACAACTACTCTGCATTCAGGATTATTGCGGAGGGTAGCAGCAATTGAAGCTAACAGAGCTCTTGCATCTGCTGTAAGTGCAGTAGAAGTATTGCTTGTAAATGTAACACTTGGTAAAGCACCTAATGCATCAGCACAAGCACTACGTCTGTACAGACCTTCGAAGCAAGAAGAATCCGGACATGGAGCTTTACCTACACCGTCAGCATCAACAGGTTGCCATGCAGTTGGAGTAATTTTTTCTTTATCGCGGCAATCAGGAACACCGTCACCATCAGTATCAAGGCTTACACCATGAGAATCAACCGGGCAACCTGCAGGAGTTTGCTCCTGGTCAAACTGATCAGTTATGCCATCACCATCAGAATCAGGCAGAACTGGTTTTGGAAGAATCATGTATTTAGGCTTGCGGATTTCCTGGTAAGCATAATCCAATGGATTTTGCCACCACAAAGGTTCAACAGCTTTTGAACCGATGTTGATATTCAAACCAATAGAAGCAAAGTTGTAAGTATCGAAGTCACGGCTAAGTACAGCGCTACCTGGAGCAGGTTGTTCAGCCCATTGCTGTCCATCCAGCAAATCATCCTTTGTTACGGTAAAGCGATCTTCAATAGCGAGGTTTACGCGGTTACTTAATTTAAAGGCAATACCTGCTCCAACATGGCCAACGGGCTTAAAGGTCTGTCCAAATAATTTCGGACGACGATCGCCATGATTTTCAGCAGTAGTTTCGTAACTGTCATCCCAGTTGGGAAGTTTCTTTATTGCATCCCTGATGTCTTTTCTGTTTTTCCAGGTTTGAGCCGTGGTAACGCTTGCAAAATTGTAACGGTTATTATCATTGCCTAAAGCATTCACTTTGGCATCATAGATCATTCCACCAACACCGGCCAAAGCATAAATGTTTACACCAGTTTTAGACTTATGGAAGCGAATGTTGTTCAACGAGAAAATACCTTCCAATGAAAGATCATTTACTTGTGTTTTATAATTATAAAACACAGGACCTGTATAACCTAAGCTATTCCATGGATTGCCACCTTTGCCTGTGTATCCCTGAGAGGACTGCCAGGCTAACCCTTTGGCAGTACCGTGTACATACTCCAAACGGGCAGAAAAAACATAACCAAATGCTTTTCTGATATGAACACCCACATTTGGTACGGTAAATAATGTAGAAGGCACATCACCAGAAACATTAAAAACTCCAGTCTTTATACCCAACTCCCACTGATTACGTGGCTTTGCAGGATAGTTTTCAATACCTTGTTTGAATTTGGTATACTGATCCATGTCCTTGGAACGAACGATAGAAGAATCCATGACATCGTAAGTAACCTGGGAGAAACCGTACGACGCCAACAGGCACAATACACCTGTGAGTAAAGAGTACTTTTTGCTTGCCATAACTATTGATTAAATTTTAAAAACAATGTCCTAATCGTTGGCAAAAATATAACTTGAGATACAATTACCAAACTTTAAATTTAGTTCTAACCAATTGTTCCGTTTAATTCTACATTTTTGCCTGCACCAGTTGTGCAATTCTTATACCATAATGTCCAAAATACTATTTGCCATTGTAACTTTCTATCTATTTACGAATGAAGCTACCCGTTAATTTAATTGAGCAAGAGCTGAAACTTTTCGAAGAGAAGTTTAAGGAAGCTGCGAAAAGCAATGTTTCAATGTTAGATCGCATAATGCGCTACGTGGTAAAACGAAAAGGAAAGCAATTGCGGCCCATGTTTGTTTTCCTGGCTGCCCGGCTTTTTGGAGAGGCCAATGAATCCACGTACAGAGCAGCCTCATTAGTAGAGCTGTTGCATACCGCTACCCTTGTACATGATGACGTGGTAGACGATTCTATAGAACGTAGAGGTTTTTTCTCAGTTTATGCCTTATGGAAAAACAAGGCTTCGGTACTGGTAGGTGACTATCTTTTAGCAAAGGGCTTACTCCTTTCACTGGAAAACAATGATTTTCAAATACTCAAGTTCCTATCCGATGCTGTCCGCCAAATGAGCGAAGGCGAACTGCTGCAAATGGAAAAATCGCGTTCCTTAAACCTCGACGAAGGCGTTTATTTTGAGATCATTAAAAGTAAAACCGCATCCCTGCTGGCTTCGGCTTGTGCCGCAGGCGCCTGGTCTACTTCGCAAAATGCTGAAACCGCAGAACGAATGAGAGCCTTCGGCGAAAAGGTTGGAATTGCCTTTCAGATTAAGGATGATCTTTTCGATTATACTTCACAAGATGTTGGTAAACCAACAGGCAATGATATCAAAGAAAAGAAACTTACCTTGCCTTTAATCTATACACTAAATAATGTAGATAAAGAAACCAAACGTAAGATGATCTACATTATCAAAAACGAAAATACACGCAAAGCAAAAGTCCAGTATATTATTGACGTGGTTGAAAAAACCGGCGGCATCGAATACACGAATCAGAAAATGGCCGGCTATAAAAAAGAAGCAATGGGTCTTCTTCACTCATTCCCTGAATCCGGTATCAGGGATGGTTTTGAGCAACTTGTCAATTTTGTTACAGACAGAAAATATTAAGCATTAATGGAAAAGCGCTGGAGAATATTGAATTCTGACAAAGCAAAAACAGATGCCTTGTTCCGGGAGTTGAAAATACATCCGGCCCTTTGCTCTATCCTGGTCCAGCGTGGCATTGACACCTATGATAAAGCCAAAGATTTCTTCCGTCCGCAGTTATCGCAACTGCATGATCCTTTTTTAATGAAGGATATGGACAAAGCCGTTGATCGTATTTTATCAGCGTTTTCTTCCGGCGAAGAAATTCTGGTGTTTGGCGATTACGATGTAGACGGAACTACGTCTGTGGCATCCATGTATCAATTCTTAAAGAAAAATCATTCACTTACTGAATTTTATATTCCCCACCGTTACCGCGAAGGTTATGGCATCAGCAAAGCAGGAATTGATTTCGCTTCCGAAAATAATTATACAT
>JAGIAB010000046.1:0-6080 GCA_017745135.1 Flavisolibacter sp. | reverse complement strand
ACACTGATCATCTCGCTCGATTGTGGCATTAAATCGGTCGAATTGATTCAATACGCAAAACAATTAGGAATTGATTTTATCGTTTGCGATCACCACCTTCCGGATGAACAACTCCCTCCTGCAGTAGCTATTCTTAACCCAAAGCAGAAGGATTGTAAATATCCTTATAAAGAATTATGTGGTTGCGGCGTAGGCTTTAAGCTGATCACTGCCTTATGTCACAGAATGCATCTTCCGGATGAAACAGCTTATGAATATTTAGACCTGGTAGCAACTGCTATTGCTGCCGACATTGTATCTATCACAGGAGAAAACCGCATACTTGCTTACTATGGTTTGAAAAAGGCAAACAGCAATCCCAATTTCGGAATCAAAGCACTTGGTCATTTAAGCAAACACACAAAAGAATTTCACGTTAATAATCTTGTTTTTATTATAGCACCAAGGGTGAATGCGGCAGGCCGCATGGACGATGCCCGCAAAGCGGTATTGATGTTTGTTTCGGAAACTTATGAAGAAGCTTTGCATTGGGCTGAACAACTTCATGCTGATAATGACAGTCGCAAAGAAACAGATATGAGCATTACGGAAGAGGCTCTTTCCCTAATTGGAAGTGATGAACTAATGATTAACAGGAGAAGCACTGTATTGTATCAACCTCACTGGCATAAAGGTGTGGTTGGAATTGTAGCTTCCCGGCTGATTGATCATTATTACAGGCCTACTATTATACTAACCCAAAGCGGTGAGTATGTTGCCGGTTCGGCAAGAAGCGTTTCCGGCTTTAATGTTTACGAAGCGATTCATCAATGTCGCGATTTACTACTTGGATATGGCGGTCATTTTTATGCCGCAGGTATGACGCTGGAAAACGATAAAGTAGATGCCTTTTGCCGAAAATTTGAAGAAGTAGTGCAGGCTTCTATCCATCCCGAATTGTTGATACCTGAGATTGTAATCGACGCTGAAATTTCACTGATGGATATTAAACGATCTTTTTACGATATCCTTTGCCAGATGGAACCTTTTGGTCCTGATAACCTGCGGCCTGTTTTTGTAGCCAAAAAGGTTTATAACACCGGATGGAGTAAAATTGTAAAAGAAAATCACATCCGCTTTGTTTTGCAGCAGGGCACTGCAAAGATCACGGGCATTGGATTTAATATGGCGGAGAAAATGCCCCTGCTTGAAGCAGGTAAAGCCGTTGATGTAGTTTTCAAATTAGATGAGAATGAATGGAACGGCGAAAAAAGTCTGCAGCTAAAAGTTATCGATGTAAGAATTACCCAGTAACTCTTTAAATTTTTCAAAATAAGAAGGCTCCTTTTAGGAGCCTTCATCGTTATGGTTGCAAAGGAAAATTATTGTTGTTTAAGTATTTTAAGTGTTTCAACTTCACCGTTGCTATTTTTGTAGCGAACAAGGTACAAACCTGCTTTTGCAGCAGAAAGATCAACCGGTGTTCTTTGTGAACCTACGGTAGGAACGATGGTTTTAATAATGCGTCCGTCTTCAGCGCTTATACTGATCAAACTACCCGCTGTTGCTGTACCATGATCAAGATTAAAGCTATTGACAAATGGAGAAGGATAAGCATTCAGCATAATGAGAGATTGACCGGCTTTAACAAAAGCAATCGTGCTGAAAGCATATTTACCATCTACATCAACTGATTTAATACGATAATAAACAGTACCGGAAGATTTGCCGTCAACAAAAGTATAAGTGCTTTGATTAGCAGCGTTTACAAAACCAACTTTTGAAAAGTTACGGCCATCAAAACTTTTTTCTACTTCGTAACCGCTTACATTTTCCTCTGTACCTACAGCCCATTTTAATGAAACAGAATTGCTGGAAGGAGTGGCTTCAAAAGTTTGGAATTTAACTGGAAGGATTGTTCCCGCTGCACCATTTATTACTACTCGACCGGCAGCACCATTACCAGCATTGGCTCCGCCCCTACCATTACCTCCTCCGCCACCACCAGGTGCGGTACCACTTACCCCATTAGCATCTTTATCTCCACCCTTTCCACCGGTACCTTGTCCACTACCGCCTGCACCACCCGTATTGCCAGATCCGGTACTACCATTACCTCCGTTTGCACCCGATAAAGCAGAACCACCACCACCACCACCTGTATTAGTAGTAGCCGATCCACCAGTTCCGCCTGTATGAAAAACTGTAGGGCTACCATTTCCACTAACAGCTATACCTGCACCTCCTGCACCGCCGCTATTTGCACTACCTCCGGCTCCTCCGCTTGCAGAATCGATAATAGTGTTACACTTCTTAAACTTGATCCACCACCGTTTTGACTGATGCCATTGAACGTTCCGCCTGCACCAACTATAACTGTATAATCACCTGGTGCAAGATTTACAGTAGTTCTTGAATAACCGCCACCTCCTCCTCCTCCGGTAGCGCTTCCATTACCACCACTTCCACCTGCGCCCCAAACTTCTATTGCTACTCCATTGCTTTGCGAAGTAACACGAAACGTATAAGTACCGGGAGTATTAAATATGGTTTGGGAATTTGCGACGTAAGAACCAAAAAGTCCAGACCCAAAAAGAAATACAAAAACTAAATAGTGTAATTTTTGAAGCAAGAAAGTAAAGATCCTTCTCATGACGATAAGTTTAAGTTTGAAAGATTGGTTAGCGGCCCTCAGAGGAAGGATTGGGAAGGAATCTCAAAAAGGTATTAGGAGCTAAATTGTTGTGGTCATTACGAAGGATAGGAAGAAATAGTTAATGGCGGTTGAGGAACACAAACTTACCCCCCTTTTGGAGAAAAAGCAATAAGTGTTCATAAATAATTTTTGAACTACATCTTTGAGGCTCAGAGGAATTTGCCTGTCCTGCTTTCTTTGTTTCCCTTCAGGTCGGCGGGCCTTCCTTCAAAAACCAGGTAGCCTCCGTTATCGCCGGCTTCAGGCCCAAGGTCAATCACCCAGTCTGCACTTTTTATAACATCTGTATTGTGCTCAATCACAATAATGGAATGTCCCTGGTCAATCAAGGCATTGAAAGCAGCCAAAAGTTTTTTGATATCGTGAAAATGAAGCCCGGTAGTAGGTTCATCAAAAATGAATAAAATTTTTTCGGCGTTTTTGCCCCTGCCCAGGAAAGAGGCCAATTTTACCCTTTGCGCTTCGCCTCCGGAAAGGGTATCGGATGACTGTCCCAGTTTCACATAACCAAGACCCACTTCACTTAAAGGTTTCAAACAGTTAGATAATCCTTTTTCTTCCTTAAAAAAAGCAATGGCTTCATCTACGCTCATTTCCAAAACATCGTACACGCTCTTGCCTTTATATTGAACTTCAAGTACTTCTTCCTTAAATCTGCGTCCATGGCAAACTTCGCAGGTTAGATGAACATCAGCAAGGAATTGCATTTCAACAATCTTCTCTCCTTCCCCTTTACAGGCATCGCATCTTCCGCCATCCACATTAAAGGAAAAATGTTTGGGCTGGAAGCCACGCATTTTACTTAAAGGTTGCGAAGCATACAGGTCACGAATGTTATCCCAGGCCTTTATATACGTAACAGGATTACTTCTTGAAGATTTGCCAATTGGATTCTGATCGACCATCTCCACTTGTGCAATGGAATCAATATCACCTTTAATAGCCCGATGAAATCCTACTTTTTCCGCGGCTTCACCCTGTAATTTTTTTAAAGCAGGATAAAGAATATGTTTGATCAAAGTTGTTTTTCCGCTTCCGCTTACTCCGCTTACCACACAAAGCACATTCAATGGAAATTCAACAGTGACGTCCTTCAGATTATGTTGCCGTGCGCCTTCAACAATTATGGACTCTTTGGACTTGCGTAATTTTTTGGGGGGCTCGATCGTGAATTCGCCTTTCAAATACTTTCCGGTGAGGCTTTTAGGATTAGAGATGATCGCATCATAATTTCCCTCGGCAATTACTTCTCCACCCAAATGCGAAGCCAGCGGACCCATATCAATAATATGATCGGCTTCACGCATCATCATTTCATCGTGTTCAACAACAACAACGGTGTTGCCAAGATCGCGAAGCTCTTTTAATACACGAATTAAATTGAAAGTATCTCTCGGGTGCAAACCAATGGAAGGTTCATCCAAAATATAAAGTGAGTTGGTAAGATTGCTTCCTAAACTCCTGGTCAATTGTATCCGCTGGCTTTCGCCACCACTTAACGTATTAGCCAAACGGTTTAATGTGAGATAACCTAAGCCAACATTCAGCATCGTGTCAATACGGTGGTTAATCTCAATTAAAATCCGCTTTGCCACCTGCTTCTCGTAATCAGTAAAGTTTTTTTCTGCAGTGTTAAACCACTCCTTTAACTCTTTAATGGGCATTTCGCTCAGCTCACCAATATGCTTACCCTGCACTTTTACATACAACGCTTCTTTGCGCAGCCGGTAGCCATGACAATCGGGACAAAGTGTTCTTCCGCGGTAGCGGCTTAAAATAACACGGTATTGCACCTTGTATAAATTCTGCTCCACTTCTTTAAAGAAATCATTGATGCCGTAAACATGTTGATTGCCTTCCCAAAGAATGCGGTATTGTTCTTTAGTTAAATCAGCAATTGGTTTATGAACAGGGAAATCAAATTTTCTTGCTCCCCTGATAAAATCTTCCTTCCATTTCCCCAACTTTTCGCCTTTCCAGGGAGCCACCGCTCCCTCGTAAACACTCAATAATTTATTGGGAATGACTAAATCTTCATCAATACCCAGAACCAAAGAAAAACCCTCACAGGTTGGACAGGCGCCAAAAGGATTGTTGAAAGAAAACAAATTGGGCGATGGTTCTTCAAAGCTCATTCCGTCCAGTTCAAACCGGTTATTGAAGTGAAGGATTTTCTCACCGTCCACTTCCACATACACATCGCCTTCACCCTCATAAAAAGCCGTGCCTATCGAATCTGACAAGCGATGTTGGTCGTCTTCATCAAATTCCTTTACCACAATACGATCAATCAGTATGTAAACATTCTCCGCGTATTTAAATGCCTGCAGAAAATCTTCAGGTGAAGACATCAAATCTTCAATCCTGTAAATTGCTCCTTCGTTGACTGCATTTTCTTTTTGGGTATGAGAATAAGGAGAAACATAAACCCTTGAAAAACCTTTCTGCATCAGGATGTTCAATTCTTCCTTTGCATCGCGGTTTCTATGTTGTTTAAAAGCCGAAAGGATATAGACCTTGCTGCCTTCTTTCAAAACCGAAATCGCTTCCAGCACATCTTTTACATCATCTTTCTTAACCACCCGGCCGGAAACCGGGGAAATTGTTTTGCCAGCCCTTGCAAACAGCAAGCGCAGGTAATCATAGATCTCCGTCATACTTCCTACCGTACTTCGCGGAGTGCGGGTAATTACTTTTTGTTCAATGGCAATAGCCGGTGATAAACCTTTAATGTAGTCAACATCGGGTTTATCCATGCGGTTTAAAAACTGGCGTACGTAAGCACTCAGACTCTCGGCGTATCTCCTCTGGCCTTCTGCAAATAAAGTATCAATGGTAAGAGATGATTTCCCCGAACCGGAAACACCCGTAACCACAATCAATTTATTTCGTGGAAAGCTGACATCAATATTTTTGAGATTATGAACCCTTGCACCTTTAATAAAAATGGGGTCGTTATGATCTGTCGCCTGCACAGGAGCCTTCCATTTCGCTACCTTTTCTTTCATGGTAAAAATTGGTCTGCAAAAATAAGGGTACTTGCTAAAACCTTTAGCTTAATAACGTTAACAGTTCTTTGGGGAAAATCTTTATGGATGGGATAACAAATATTGTGAGAATTAAAAAAGAATTCTATTTTTAGGTCACAAATCCGAAATTCCGGTAACCAATAAACGACACTCAGCCTATAGTTAAAACTTCTACTCTAGTTATTTAATTACTGAAAATTTTACCGAAGTCCATATCCCTAACCGCCTAAAACTATAGGAGTTTATGAATTTATTATCCAAACTGTCCGATCACGAGTTAATCAACTCTTTTAACTCTGGTAATGTTAACGCATTAGAAGTGCTGGTATTGCGTCACAAGGATAAACTTTATACTT
>JAGIAB010000469.1 GCA_017745135.1 Flavisolibacter sp. | reverse complement strand
CCCGCATCATTGGCTATTGTATTGTTGATGCAAATGACCTGGATGAGTATGCTGGCAGAATGGATTTTCTTTAAAAAGAAACCCTCGGTAGTTGAAATCAGGTCGGCTGCATTTATTATCCTGGGAACCATTTTGGCAGGAAACTTACTGAATGCCAAAGACCTTAATTTTTCTCTTTTGGGTATTAGTTTAGGAGTAGGTTCAGCTTTGCTTTATACCTTATATGTGTTGTTTACAAGCAAGCTGGGTAATGATGTACCTATGTTTGAAAAAAGCGCATTGATGACCACAGGCTCGGCGATAATGATTTTATTGATTAACCTCAAATCCATCACCACAAGTACACATTTAGATTTAGGACTGCTGCGATGGGGAGCATTCTTAGCAATATTCGGAACGGTGATACCGCCTATCTGCTTCACTACGGGAATGCCAAAAATCGGTGCAGGTTTAAGTGCCATATTGCTAACGCTGGAATTGCCTGCGGCTGTTTTCTGTGCCCATCTTATCCTTAACGAACAGGTTACCTATCTACAGATGACAGGTATTGCCATTATGCTTGGGGCTATCATATACCTTAACCTTTCCAAATCCTGGCAGGAGAAAAAATCTTTAGCTATTAAACCAACTGTATAATCCATTTATCCTTATTATGACAGAGAAAAACATCCATACATTATTAGACGTAAACGACAATCAACTTTATGTAGCATTGCATCACAATTAGTGCTGCTTATATTTCTTTTAAGCACGGGGTTAATTTTAGCACAGGGAAAATCGGCTGGAAAGCCTTTTACAATAGATGGTACTATAAATGGTACGGCGAGCAGAATGGTGTATTTAAGGTACGCTGGACCTAATAGTGCATACAAAAACGATAGCAGCGTTTTAACAAACAACCATTTCAGGTTTACGGGACGCACAAAAGAACCGGCCATTGCTTTCCTGACAACTGTTAAAAGTTCGATACCGGATGATGACGATAAAATTACCGCTGATGGTAAAAATGCTGTTCTGTTCTTTTTGGAGCCGGTTTCCCTGCACGCAACATTAGACGCGGGCAATTTTAAAAACGGATTGTTTACCGGTTCAAAATCCCAGGACCAGTTTGCTGCATTCAATTCACAGATTGCACTTTCGCACGATCCAGCAGAGGCAGGCAACATTCTTCGTAAATCTATTGACCAGCATCCTGATTCTTATGTAAGTGCCTACCTGATCAGTTGCCATCATTTTGGATTAGACACATTAAGCCACTATTATGGCAGTCTTACCCCGAATCTGAAAAAATCAGTTTATGGAAAATCCATTCTGGAAAATATTCATAAAAGGGAGTTGGTTGCGCCGGGCAGGCAGGCGCCGGCATTTACCCGGGAAGATATGAATGGTAAAGCGATTTCTTTAAGGGACTTTAGAGGGAAATATGTATTGCTGGAATTTTGGGGTTCCTGGAATAATGCCTGCAGGACAGAAAACCAGGAATTACTCACTGAGTACAATCAATACAAAGAAAAGGATTTTACGATTATCGGCGCTTCCCTTGATGGCAAAAAAACAAGGAAGACATTGCTCGCCGTTATCGAAAAAGAGCATTTGCCCTGGGTACAGTTAGCCAACGCAAAAGGGGCAGACAACCCGGTTGCCATTCAGTATTGCGTGGAATCACTTCCTGCAAATTTCCTGATCGATCCTAACGGAAAAATTATTGCAACAGATATAAGAGGCGAATCGCTAAGTAAGAAACTGAACAGTATGCTTAAATAGTTTTATCGGCAACGCCTATTGGGACGTTAACAGAAACTTTGACTCGGCAGGTATAAACCGGCACTTCTATATTTCGTTTCCTAATGCCATTTTATCTGAAGTAATCCAATTCACTTTCTCTTCAATGGGCAGGCGTTTTGATACCGCCAGAACCGGTTTTGCAACATAGCCAATATAAAAGACCCCGAGCAATTTATCTTTCTCGCCCAGACCAATTTTGAGTGCCCGGTATTCATTTTATTGTTCCTGTTTTCTATACAAATTTATGATGAGATGAGATTATATTTTATATTTGAGGACTATATTCATCATGGGTCTTGTAAAATGAATTGGAAATACGATCGTAATTTGCCGGACAATCAAATATGAAAGTAGAAAGGAACCGCTCCCTGATTCTTTGGTGTTTTTGGTGAATAAAGTATCATCAGCAATAATGGTCCTTTTTGCTTTTTACCGCCCTTTTCTTTTATCCTAAAATAGAGATGACAAAGCGGGAACACTGTTGTGTGCCGGATAGCTTGGATGCAATAATTTAAAAATGAAATACAATAGCTGCTTATTGATTTTTGGAATGGTATTGATGTGCACCGGGTGCATCGGCGTTAGGAAAGGGCCTGCAAAACCTGCCGGGGAACTGATTGCGTCAGACCGGCTGCTGCTGCGTGACCCGTTTATTTTTTATGATCGAAAAACAGACTGGTATTATACCTATGCCAGTAATAAGCCGGGAATAAAAGCCTGGCGCAGCAAGGATCTGCAGTATTGGGAAGCGCTCGGGAATGTATTTACGGCTTCTGAAAACTTTTGGGGCAAGCAGGATTTCTGGGCTCCTGATTGTTATTATTATAAGGGCAGGTACTATCTTTTTGTTACCTTCTCAGGCGTTGATAAAATCAGAGGAACTTCTATTTTGGTTTCGGAATATCCTGATAAAGACTTTTATCCCCTGACGAATGCTCCTATAACTCCTAAGAATTGGATGTGCCTGGATGCGTCATTGTATATAGACAAAGAGCAAAAGCCCTGGATGGTGTTTAGCAGGGAATGGCTGGAAGTTTCAGATGGAGAGATTTATGCCCAGCAATTAAGC
>JAGIAB010000468.1 GCA_017745135.1 Flavisolibacter sp. | reverse complement strand
GCAATTTCTTTAGAGATCAATCCATTGCAGATCTCTTTTACTACGGCCAGTTCCAGCTCGCTAAAGTGTGGCATGTCAAAGGGCTTTGTGGGGTTGTAACCTGTTCGCTGCATCATGGCAGCCAGCTTGTTCGATACTTCGTGGCTGTAAAACACTTTACCCTGCATTACATTTTCAATAGCCTTCAGGATAACGGTGTAATCATCGTTCTTTAGCAAATAGCCCATGGCGCCGGCCTCCATCATATCGGTAATATAACCTTCATCCAAAAAGCCGCTGAAGCCAATAACCTTTATATAAGGAAAGCGTTGCACAATTTCCCGGGTAGCGGCAATGCCATCCATTACAGGCATTTGTATATCGGTAAATACCACATCGGGGCGAATTTCGTCGGTAAGGTTAACGAGGGCCCCGCCATCATTGGCATAGCCGGCCATAAGTATCTGCGGGTGCTTTTTCATAGCGCAGTAAAAGCCATCCACTAAAAGCTGGTGATCGTCGGCTATAACTACGCGAACGGGTTTTGTGGGTGTTGCCGTTAAAGTTGGGGGAAGCATGTTAGTTGGTTGTGTACTGAATTTACGGAAGAGGAACGAATCTTCAAAATTTAATATAGATTTTTTATGCAGGTGTAAAAACGCAGTTTTAAAACTGTGAAAATACAGGTGGGGAAGGGGGGAGATGGTTTCGGTTTGGCGCAATGCGCTTTTGATGATTTAGCAGTTTGCGGTTGCGTGGAATTGCGTGTACCTTAGTGTTGGCTGTAATTTTATTTTTCACTCTTCATAAAACTCCACTGTTATGAGAAAAATTGTAATTCTTGCAGCACTTGCTCTGCTATTTATTGACCGAGCATCCGCACAACAATGTGGCTCACTTTCAACAAACTTTGCCAATGATTTATGTTGGTTCAAAAACTTTGTAAGACCGCAATTAGGTGTAAGCGATGCGGAAATTTTTAATTATCAGACTTATAGTTATGGTAAAAACAGTTACACTCTAAAAAATGACAAGGCACCATGGGGTGGAAATTATTTCTCATGGAAAAGCGGCGGGCTTGCAACACGGTGGGCCGCTTATATAAATGAGCCAAGCTTTCCCAACTCCACTCAACTTGACTATAGCAATGTGGCTAATATGACTACCGCCCAACTTGCAAGATTATCTCCAGCGGAAAAACTTGATATTTATCTTGGCTATAAAGATTTTAGAATTACCAAACAGGAACTAAAGAACAGGGGTCCTGAAACTTCTGAAATTGAAAGTTGGGAAGGTTTTTGTAATGGTGTTAGAGCTGCAGGCGCATTAACACCGGAGCCTATAAAGAACGTAACCGTTACAAGTCCTGATGGAAAGCAAATTATTTTTTATCCAGTAGATTTAAAAATATTAATTGGTGCTTCTTATTTCTACTTAGGAGACTTTGGATATGGACAGTTTGGTAGTAATCATTCTGTTGCACCGAATGCAGGTGTTTTTGATATCGCATTAAGACTTCTAATAGGAGATAAGGAAAAGGTTTTCTTTTTTGATAACAATCAAAGTGAACAAATTTGGAATCATTCAGTGATAGGATATGAACGTGCTATTACAGAAAACATGAGAGCTGCACGTAGTGGAGAAGTTTTTCCAAATAATGCCACTAAACTTATCTCATACAAACTTACTCTTTACCATATGGGAGAAACTTCTCCAGAGGATATGAATAGTCCAACGAAACCAAGAATTTCTAATTTAAGTCCTTGCTGTGTTGAAAGAGAAATATACAATTATACTCTTTATCTTAATAATAACAACAAGATAGTTGATGGTAAGTGGAAGAATAATCTTTATCCTGATGCAGTTTGGTTTGCTGCAGGAAAAGGCGACGACCAAAATCATACTGCATCTCGAGGTATAGATCCGAATACAGGAAAGCCTTACAAGGGAGACGGCAACCTTGACCACGATAAAATTTTACAACTTGTAAAAATGGCATCTAATTGAAAAGAAAAACTACAGCCAACATATAAGGCTTCCTTTGGTGCCGAGGGCCCGCCACTATGAAAACCTTCCCAGCCGATGTCTCACTGATAGCTTGTGCGGTGGCTTGTGGACTCGGCGTGTTGGTAAAGAGTGATGGATGATTGCCGCAATCCGCAACATTTATTGATGAATGGGTTTTTGATAGAAAACATGATTTGGAAATTTTGTGGTTGCGTGGAATTGCGTATATCTTAGTGTTGCCTGCTATTTCCAAAAAACTTCAAATGATATTTGTGGTTAATGAAAATCTTACTAGTCAGCCTCGTATGAAAAAATACCTGCCTACCGCATCACTTCTTCGCTTACTCTTTTTTTACCTGGTTTTCCAATCTGCTCCTGCATTTTCACAAGAAGGTCCTGCTTCTTCGCATTCATCACTTGCGGAGAAAGTTTACTTGCAGTTAGATAACAAGGTGTACACTACTGATCAAACGATATGGTTTAAGGCCATTGTAGCCAATGCTGCGCTACATACACCCAGCCAGATAAGCGGTGTGTTGTATGCAGAGTTGATTGACGAGAGTAAAAATATCGTGGAAAGAAAACTTATTAAAATTGAAAAGGGAATCGCAGATGGTTTTTTTCAGCTAAGCCCGGCATATGCACATGGCATTTACCAGGTGAGGGCCTATACGGAATGGAACAAAAATTTCGGCACCGCTTTTTTCTTTCAGGAATATATCCTGGTATCAGGCGCTCAAAAGGAAGCTCCATATAACGCCATAAAAAGATTAACTATAATGGAAGGTCAGCGTAATGAACGTCGCTTAAATGTGCAGCTTGATCCTTCACTCTCAGATAGTATATCGGGCAAAGCCATCAGGTTTGTAC
>JAGIAB010000467.1 GCA_017745135.1 Flavisolibacter sp. | reverse complement strand
GGTTTATCAGGCCAGGAATAATTTTCTGGGAAAAGGTTATTTGAGCGAAGAGAAGATCATCAATCAACCATTTGATTTTTCAAAGAAGAACCGTTTTACTCTGCCTGATCTGCATTCCATCTTACAGAGTGTGATCTTTCCAAAAGCAGTTCCAAAAAAGCAACGGTTTGATTTGACAAAAGAGGATTACCACTTTCTTTACAAGTACATGTCAATGAAGCCGGGTGAATCCGATTTCCCTCAATTCGACAGCAATTACAATGGAGCTTATGCAAAGCTTTTGATGTACGGAGGAAAGGGAGATGTAGATCCGGACATCAGGATTTTTAATAAAGAAGGTGATGCTTACGGCTTCTTAACCGATGTGGCTTATATTGTTGATTTCAAAAACAACATTGAGTTCTTTTTGTCTGCCAATATTTACTGCAATAGTGATGGAATTTTCAATGATGATCATTACGATTATGAAAAAGTAGGATTCCCCTTTTTGAAAAATCTTGGACGAATAATTTACGATTATGAATTAAAGAGGGAAAGAAAGCATAGGCCTGATCTTTCCCTCTTTCAATTGAATTATTCTAATTGACGAAACCATCAATACGTTCCACCGGCTACAACTGAAGCAATAATTCCTATTATTAATCCCAGCCACACGGCGGTATGTAAAGCACTCCAGAACCTGTCCCATTTATAATCATCGTTAAAAAACAAAGTGGCGATCACTCCTAAAAAACTAAAGAAAAAGCCAAGCGCAAAACCACCCCAATGCCATTGCCATCCACTAAAGAAACCTTTCTTTTTCATTTGCTGAACGTCGACTGTGCCATCTTTACGAATCATCTTTTTAATAAAATGTTTGCTGACTCCAAGGTCAATCTTCTGACCTAATTTCAATTTCTTTCCAGTCAGTTGTTTATAAGCTTGAGGAGTAAGGTTTAAGTAGTCTGCCAGGCTTATAAGTTTGCTTGTTCCCACCAACGGTATCATAACCTCATTTGCTTTTGGGTCAGGAGTCGTTCCCGGCAAAGATGAAGAAGCAACAACGGTAGTTTGGAAAAGAGAAAAGAGCAGGATAATTAATGAGATTTTTTTCATAAACAGAGTTTTGGTGCTCGAAAGATAAAGCTTATATCAGTTTTCAAAAATGTTTTTGGCCTGAAAAAATCAAAACAAAATCCATTTCAACTTCAATACAGTAAATAGACCTTCAATACTTATTTTTGCGCCAAATTCAATCCCCTCTTATGGTAATAGATAATCGCACTATCGAACTTTCCTCATTAATGACCAGCTTTAGTGAGCCGGAAACTTTGCGCATGGCAAAACTTGGACGTGAGCTTCGTGCCAAAGGTTTTGACGTTATTGACCTCAGCGTAGGTGAACCTGATTTTGATACTCCTGAACACATTAAGGAAGCTGCTAAAAAAGCTATTGACGAAAACTGGAGCCACTATACTCCGGTAGCCGGCTATCCTGATTTAAGAGAAGCTGTTTGTCATAAATTTAAAAGAGACAATAACCTCACTTATAAACCTGAGAATATTGTTGTTTCTACGGGTGCCAAACAAAGTCTGGCCAATGCAATTTTAGCCCTGGTTGAAGAAGGTGATGAGGTGATCATTCCAACTCCTTTCTGGGTAACTTACCAGGCATTGGTTCAGATAGCAGGAGCGGAGCCAAAGATTGTGCGTACTTCTTTTGCCAATGGTTACAAAATCACACCTCAGGAATTAGAGGAAGCGATCACGCCAAATACAAAACTTTTCATGTTCTCATCGCCCTGCAACCCAAGTGGCGCTGTTTATAACAAAGAAGAATTAGCGGCATTAGCTGAAGTCTTCAAACGTCATCCGCAGGTTTACATTATTTCCGACGAGATCTATGAATACATCAACTATTGTGGTTTCATGGAAAGCATTGCGCAATTTGATGGAATGAAAGAACGCACCATCGTTGTAAATGGTTTGAGTAAAGGCTTCGCCATGACCGGCTGGCGTTTGGGTTTCATTGCAGCTCCTGTTGAAATAGCAAAAGCCTGCGAAAAATTACAGGGACAATTTACAAGTGGTACTTGCTCCATCACACAAAGAGCTGCTATTACTGCTTTGACTTCTACATTGGACACAGTCACCGAAATGGTGAAAGAATTTACGCAGAGAAGAAAAAGAACTTTGGAACTAATGGGAGAGATCAAAGGCTTCACCTTTACAGAGCCTGATGGCGCTTTTTATGCGTTTCCTTGTGTAGATTATTATTTTGGAAAAAGCGATGGCGAAACCACTATCAACAACTGCGATGATCTTTGCATGTACTTACTGAATACGGCACATGTATCAACAGTTACCGGTTCTGCATTTGGTGATGATCAATGCATCCGTATTTCGTTTGCCAACAGCATGCCGAATATTGAAAAAGGATTTGAAAGAATTAAGAGTGCATTGAGTCGACTCAAATAACACTCGAAGGTTTTTAACTAAAATAATTCACGCAGCGATCGCAAAGAAGCAACGATCGCTGCGTTTTTCTTTGCGACGTGGCGTCGTTGCGAGAAATTGAAAGGATTACACTGCTTTACTCTTTGTCATTTTCAAAAACTTGTTATGTAATTCCAACACCTGCGGTATTACTAGCTCCTGGTCATTGTTTACAACTACAAAATCACACAAACGCATTTTTATCTCTTCATCAATTTGCCTGTTGGCACGGTTGATCACATCTTCTCTTTTGACACCATCTCTTTCCATTACCCTTTTAATGCGGTAATGCGAAGGCGCCTGCACTCCAATAATATAATCCAAGCCACTTGCCGAACCGCTTTCAAAAAGAAGAGCCGCTTCCTTTATTACATATGGCGCTGTTTG
>JAGIAB010000466.1:1782-4573 GCA_017745135.1 Flavisolibacter sp. | reverse complement strand
ATTTATTGAGCCAGGCTGGCGAGGATACCGATGAAATAAACGGCCCCTTGCCCCCCGGTGGGGGAACTTAGGTTCAGTTTCGCTTTCCATTCTTGTGACTGTCCTTCCATCAGTATTTTTTGTTCAAACTTTCAATGATCTCTTTTACTATTTCCTCATCAGCATTTACTACTGCGTATTTGCCAATGTTTTCTTTCAATTCATTTTGTTCCTGCTCATTGTTTGCCAGCTCAATAATGGTTGGCACTAGTTTGTCGATCGCTTCACTGTCTTTCACCATCAGGGCTGCATGCTTCTCAACCAGGTTCATTGCATTTACTGTTTGATGGTCTTCTGCAGCAAATGGGAAGGGCACAAACAACACGGGCTTCCTCACTACACATAATTCCGCTTTGGCCATTGCACCTGCTCTTGAGATCACAATGTCTGCAGCAGCATAACCTTTTTCCATTTCAGTAATAAAATCATTTACCCAAACAGAGGGTTGATCTTTTGCCGCTTCTTTCCATTTATCCGCATTCGTTTTTCCCGTTTGCCAAATAATTTGAAGTCCATTTTGAACCAGATCATTCAAACCCTTTTCAATGGCTTCATTAATTGACCTTGCACCCAAACTTCCACCAACCACCAATAAGGTTTTCTTTCCCGGCTGCAATCCAAAAAACTTCAATGCTTCTTCTTTTGATATAGAAGCCACGTTTGCAATTGATGGACGAATCGGGTTTCCTGAAATCAGAATTTTATTGGCAGGAAAAAATTTTTCCATTCCATCACTCGCTACAAAAACCCTTGTCGCTTTCTTTCCTAACAGAATATTTGATTTTCCCGCAAACGAATTCGATTCGTGAATGAACGATGGAATTCCCCTGGCCTGCGCAAATCTCAAAACAGGAAAAGAAGAATAGCCACCAACACCAATCACAGCATCCGGCTGAAAATTTTTGAAAATCTTCCTCACCTGGAAAAAGCTTTTCAAAAGCTTCATGGGCAATCCAATGTTTTTTATCAAAGAGCTCCTGTTAAATCCGGCGATGTCCAAACCCTCGATCTTATACCCTGCCTGCGGTACTTTTTCCATTTCCATTTTTCCCTTTGCTCCTACAAACAAAATTTCGGTTTGAGGCTCCTGCTTCATCAATGCATTTGCTATTGCAATTGCAGGAAAAATATGTCCGCCGGTTCCGCCGCCTGCTATAATGATTCGATGCCCCCTCTGCCCCGGGGAATTTAATTCCTTACCAACTGCATCGTTATTTTTTTCGTTCATCACTTGCAATTATGCTTCTTCTAATTCCTCCACTTCGTCTTCAATTTCTTCATCATACTCTTCACTATCATCAGCATTTTCATCCAGTTCTTCTGTTCCTGCAGAAGCTTTTCCTTCGAGTTGTTCAACGTTCCTTGCCACGCTTAAAATGATACCAATGGACAAGCATGTGAAGAGGAAGCTACTTCCTCCCATACTCACCAATGGCAGCGTTACACCCGTTACAGGAAATAAGTTCACGTTTACTGCCATGTTAGCCATTGCCTGCAACACGAGTGTGAAGCTTAATCCCAATGCGAGAAAAGCTCCGAATGCAAATGGACATTTCTTGAACAGCCGTATACTTCGATAGAGAAAAACCAAATAGATGAAAAGAATGAAGGCACCACCAATCAACCCATACTCCTCAATAAGGGTTGCAAAGATGTAATCGTTGTATGCCTGCGGCAAAAAATTTCTTGCTTCGCCGTTACCAGGCCCTTTTCCTAAAAGTCCGCCACGGGCAATAGCAATCTTTGCCTGGTTCACCTGGTAGTGGTCATCATCATCTTTCCCCTTACTTCCATAAATAAAATTCTCAACCCGGCCAATCCATGTATCAACACGGGCAAAAACTCTTGATGATTTCTCTTTTTTAGTCGTTACAGTTTCTTCCTCAGGTGAGGCGGATTTGTGTCTTACAACTGCTGCAAGAATTAAAAATGCAACCGGAATCATTGCAATACCAATCACTAACATTAAATGTTTAGCACTGATTCTTCCGATAAACATCAATAACATACAACTTGCACCGAGCAGCAATGCCGTTGATAAGTTGGCAGGAGCAATTAACATACAGGTTACTGCCACAGGAATAGCAACAGGTAAGAAACCCTGTTTAAAATCCTTGATCTTGCTTTGTTTGCGGCTAAGCAATCGTGCAATGAACATGAAAAGAGCCAGCTTGGCTAAGTCAGAGGTTTGCATCGTCATATTAATTACCGGAATGCGAACCCAGCGACTTCCCTCATTCATGGTTACACCAAAAAATAAAGTATAAAGGAGAAGTGGAATAGAAAGTAAGAATAAGATTTTAGCAAGCTTCGAGTAAATGGTGTAATTGACACGATGCGCAAAATAGATAATGCAAAAACCAATGGTGATAAAAGCAATTTGTTTGAACAAATACACCTCAGTGTTGCCATGATTTTTTTTGTAAGCCAGGGAGCCTGTTGCACTGTATACTACCAGCAATGAAACCAACACCAGCAACAATACCAAAGCCCAGATGACTTTATCGCCCCTGGTGCTTTTAAGTACCTGTGCAGGTTTAATGTTCAGGTCAGAGAATTTTATGTCAGATGATTGATTCATTTCTATTTTAGAGTTGGCAGTTTCTTTAAAAGAGTTAGCAGTTTTCAGTTGGCAATTTGCAGTAGCTTCCATTCGAATATTCTCATTAATTCTGCTAACTGCAAACTGTTAATTGCAAACTCTATTCTTTACACTGCTCCATATTTTCCCGGGTTGTCAATCATATTTTGC
>JAGIAB010000466.1:0-1637 GCA_017745135.1 Flavisolibacter sp. | reverse complement strand
TCTCCTGATTTGGTCAGTCAATGAATACCTCTCTTCTTTCGGAAAATTCTTTGTCATTTCAAATATTTCCATTGCCTGACCAAAAGCTTTTTTTATAAACAATTAAATCTTTAAAACTTCCCATTAACAATTTTATTTAGAGTTTGCAATTTTCAAGTTTCCAGTTGGCAGCTCCTTCAAAGTCATAAAGTCCTTACAAATTAGAAGCTACTGCAAACTGCAAATTGCCAACTCTCAAAGGTTTCTTACAGCTTCCTTAAATTGTTTTCCTCTGTCTTCATAGTTTTTAAACAAATCGAACGAAGCACATGCAGGGCTTAACAATACCACATCACCAACAGTTGCCAATCTGTAAGCAAAATCAACTGCTTCTTCAGCACTTGCCGTATCCACAATCGTTGAAATCTTGCCTTCAAAAGCAGCATGAATTTTTGAATTGTCAATCCCCATACAAACAATGGCTTTCACTTTTTCCTGCACCAATTCTTCAAGCAGCGAATAATCATTTCCTTTATCAATACCACCCAGTATCAACACCGTTGGCTTGGTCATGCTTTCGAGTGCAAACCAGGTTGAATTCACATTGGTTGCCTTGCTGTCATTAATAAAATCAACACCACGAACCGCAGCCACCATTTCCATACGGTGTTCGAGGTTCTCGAACGTTTCCACTGCTTCCCGGATCTTTTCCTTCCGGATGTCCATGGTTGCCCCTGCCACACTCGCTGCCATAGTGTTGTATTGATTGTGTTTACCTTTTAATGCAAAATCATAGATGCTCATTTGGGTTTGCTCTTCTTTCACCTGAATGTGCATCTCGTCGTTTTGGATGTACCCGCCATTTGCTACTTTCTGCTTCATACTGATTGGTAATTGAAATGATTTAATGGGTTTTTGTTTCAAATAATTTGTGATCACTTCATCATCTACATTGTAAATGAAATAATCGTCGGAAGTCTGGTTCATCGTGATACGGAATTTGCTGGCCACATAATTTTCAAATTTGTACTCATACCGGTCCAAATGATCTTCTGTTATGTTCAGCAACACTGCAACATTGGGTCGGAATTCTTTAATATCATCCAATTGAAAAGAACTGATCTCTGCTACATACAATTCTTTCGGATCTTCTGCTACCTGTCTGGCGAATGAATAACCAATGTTTCCAACCAGCGCACAATTCAAACCTGCTGTCTGGCAGATGTGAAATGTGAGTGCAGTGGTCGTTGATTTTCCATTGCTGCCGGTAATAGCAATTATTTTACTCTTGCCTTTGTGCCGGAATGCCAGTTCGATTTCGCTGATGATGGGAACGTTTTTCTTTCTAAGCTTCTTCACCCATTCATTCTTTTCAGGAATGCCCGGGCTTTTTACTACTTCATCAGCAGTTAATAATTTGTCTTCATCAATTCCATTTTCAACAAAATCGATCTCCGCTTGCTGCAATTCTTTACGATAACCATCTTTCAAAGAGCCTTCATCCATCAACAGGATGTTGTATCCTTCTTTCTTTCCAAGTAATGCCGCTCCTACTCCGCTTTCTCCTCCACCTAATATGACCAGTCGTTTATTCATCGTTTTTAACGTGTACGGAAGTTTGGTTTTTCATGTGCATTGCATTTACTGATCTGCAACAC
>JAGIAB010000465.1 GCA_017745135.1 Flavisolibacter sp. | reverse complement strand
GAAATCGCCTATACAGGCAGAGTGAAAGTTCCTCTTTCCAATTCACCAACCGATTATGAAAAAAACACAGCCGGATTGGAAACGGCAGAATTTGTAACGGCAAATTGTTGTTGCACAAAATCTGCACTTGAAAAAACCGGCGGCTTCGATGAACGGTTTTCTATGGCATGGAGAGAAGACAGTGACCTTGAGTTTCAATTGATGTTACATCAAATTCCAATTATTCATTTGGAGAATGCATTGGTTATCCATCCTGTGCGGCAGGCGCCGTGGGGAGTAAGCATTCAGGAGCAAAAGAAAGGTATGTTCAATGCTCTCCTTTATAAAAAATATCCGGAACTGTACAGAAAGAAGATTCAGTCTTCTCCCTTATGGAATTATTATTTGATCGTATTATCAAGCTTAATTTTTGTGCTCACTGTTTTTACGGAATATAAAACGATTGCGTTGATTAGTTTACTGATTTGGTTTTTGTTGACAACCGTTTTCATTCAAAAACGCTTAAAGAACACATCAAAGAAACCAAGGCATGTTGTTGAAATGATCGTGACTTCCATTTGCATTCCTTTTGTTTCTGTTTACTGGCAATTGTACGGAGCATGGAAGTACCAAGTTTTCTTTCTTTAAACTTTGATCAATGAAACTTCAACCTTCAGAAATTAAAAAGATCGCTGTATTCAGGGCTTTGCAATTGGGTGATATGTTGTGTGCGGTTCCGGCATTAAGAGCATTGCATCATGCATATCCTGAAGCAGAAATTACATTGCTTGGCTTGCCCTGGGCCCAGTCACTCGTAGATCGTTTCCCGGATTACATCCATTCATTCAAACATTTTCCGGGCTATCCCGGCCTGCCCGAACAACAACTTCATCCAAAAACATTCACTGCATTTTTAGAAGATGTGCAGAGCGAAGAGTATGATCTTGTTCTTCAAATGCAGGGAAATGGCTCCATTGTAAATCCAATGATAGAATTGTTTGGCGGGAAATACCCGGCAGGCTTTTGTTTGGAAAATGATTATTGTCCTGATAAAAATTTATTCCTTACTTACCCGACAGGTATTCATGAAATCGAACGCCACCTGGCGTTAATGAAGCATCTCGGAATAGAATCTGCCGGGAAACAAATGGAATTCCCATTATACAAAAAAGATTACGATGATCTTGAGGCATTGACCTTTTCAATTCCGCAAAAAAAATATGTTTGTGTGCATCCCGGTTCAAGGGGAACCTGGCGGCAATGGCCTCCAAAATATTTTGCAGAGCTGGCAAATTATTGCTCGCAACAAAACCTGAAGGTTGTGTTAACGGGAACAAAAGGTGAACTGCATATTGTTGATGAAGTAAAAAAACATTTGGTTGAAGACCCCCTGGTTGCTGCGGGTAAAACAAGCATCGGTGCAGTGGGTGTCCTGATTAAAAACGCTGCCTTGCTAATTTCAAACTGCACCGGCGTTTCGCACATGGCTGCAGCATTTGAAACGCCCAGCATTGTTATCAGCATGGATGGAGAACCTGAGCGTTGGGCCCCATTGAACAGGCAACTGCATCGTACCATCGATTGGACAAAAACGCCGGAGTTCAATTCTGTTTATGATCAGCTAAAAGATCTCCTCACCTGTTTGCAAAGGGATCATAGCCGGAATAAAACAATCACAATCACCAACCAGAACATCCCGGATTGATGCCACAATTTCATCCGGCCGGATCATCGATATGTTCTTCGGGTGAATATGCTGATGTACGTATTGGAGAATTTCATTTCTGCTTCTTAATTCACCAGGAATATCATACAACAAAACCTTCCCTCTTGACATCCATGGTGAATGTTGAGGATTGCTTAATGCATACAAAACAATGATCGGGGTGCCAACAGCAGCAGCAATATGCGCAGCACTTGTGTTCACCGAAACAACAATTGGTGAACGTTTGATCAACGTAATAAATTCTTCGAGATCAAATAATCCAGCAGCGTTAAACACAATTCCACCGATTCCCTTTTTTATGATCTCAATGGACGTTCTTTCTGCAGCATTACCAGTCAGGATGATTTGATGATTGATTTGTTTCGCGACAAGCTTTCCTGTTTCAATCCACAGTGGTTGCGGATATTCTCTTTTTCTTTCACTAACCCCAGCATGAAAAATAAGCCAGGGTTTTTGCATATCAACACCCATCTCTTTCAGCTTTTGATTTACAGAAGGCCACACATTTTTTGGCAGCTTCAAACGCAATCCCTTTTCCTGTGCTCTTGCACCAACTGTTTTCACAAGTTCGAGGTCTCTTTGCACCTGGTGTTGCAGTAGGCCATAGGGCTCTTTATCCGGCACCCAGTGTGTCAACAACTGGTAGGAATTTTCGCGGCAGTAAGCCAATCTTCGTGGAATGCCGGCGAGATAAGCAATCATTGCAGAAGGCAAAGGATTTTGACTGAACACAGTAAACACCACAGCAGCGTCAAATTGCTTTTGCCTGATTTGTTCAATGATTTGGTAGAAGTTAGAGACGCCGGCTTCATTTGCATTTTTTACCCATGGTGCATCAAAGATCATCACTTCATCAATTTCAGAAAGAAAAGGAACAATGCCGGCAGCCATTGATGAAGTCAGCAAAGTAATCGTGCAACCAAACGTTTCCTTCAGTGCACGGATCGCTGGCGCCGACATGATGAGATCACCCATGTTATCAGGACGAATGCATAAAATTTTTTTGCAGCTCATCCAATCACTCATAGTGTACGGTTTTAAGACACTCGATTTTAATGTGTGAAGCAGCTTCTAAAATATTATCGGCAATAAAATCCGGAGTTCTTACATCGCTCATTCTCCATTCCGTTTCATTTCCATTATGAATGAGAATAGAAGAACAC
>JAGIAB010000464.1 GCA_017745135.1 Flavisolibacter sp. | reverse complement strand
GTTGTAAATAGTCTGTTAAATCAGATTCTGCATTATAAGGTAGAGTTTTCTTTCCACGCACTTTTGAAAATTCATCAACCAGTTTCTTTTCTATCTTCTCGGCGCCAAAGGTGATCGCATCTGCATAGGTAGCACCGCCACGAAACATAGCAATGTTGTTGGCTTCTTTGTATGGTTCCAGGTCTTTTTCTTTAATGGAAGGATGAATGGTTGCCTTTTCTAAAAAATCACTTCCCAGTTTCTCCTTGAAGGTTGTTTGTCCAATCGTGTAAACAATCTTGCTGTGTGCGAACACTGGCTCTTTTTTATAAACGGTTCTCAGGTACATGGGAATCAATCCGGTCATCCAGCCACTGCAATGGATGACATCAGGAGGCCATCCGAATTTCTTAACAGTTTCCAAAGCGCCTTTGCAGAAGAAAATTGTTCTTAATCCATTATCATCAAACCATTTTTCATTTTCATCTGTAAAAATGTACTTGCGCTTAAACAAATCTTCATTATCCAGAAAATAGACCTGCAAGCGGGCATTCGGCAATGAAGCTACCTTTATCTGTAAGGGAAAATCTTCGTTATCGATTGAAACATTAATACCGGATAATCTTACCACTTCATGCAAACGGTGACGGCGTTCGTTGATGGCTCCAAACCTGGGCATAATACAACGGACCTCAAAACCCGACTCGTTCGACTTGACTGCCAGCCTGTTCACAATTTCAGAAAACTCGGTGAGTTCAAGGTACGGAGACATTTCGTTGGCAATGAATAAAATTCTTTTCTTTGCGGACATTTTTACTTGTTTAAATTCCTGGGAAAGGTTTGCAAAAGTACTTATTTATTGTCAAAACAGACCATTGTCACTGCTCCAATCCATTATCATGACCATTTTTAAAAAGGCAAAGCAACTCTCAAATTATATCGATCAGCAAAAAAAAGAAGGCAAAAAAATTGGATTTGTTCCAACCATGGGCGCCTTGCATAATGGTCATTTGCATTTGATAGATACCTGTAAAAAATTAAATGATATTACTGTCTGCAGCATATTTGTTAATCCTACCCAATTCAATAACTCTGATGACTTTAAAAATTATCCTGTAACAATTTCAAAGGATATTGAGCAGCTAATCAGTCATCAATGCGACGTTTTATTTTTACCCTCTGTTGAAGAGATGTATCCGGCAGATTTTGTAAAAAAGGAATACGCTCTTGGAGAGATCGAAAATAGGCTCGAAGGGCATTATCGCCCCGGGCATTTCCAGGGAGTTTGCCAGGCGGTTGACCGCTTGCTTCAAATTGTTCAGCCAGACAATTTGTATATGGGCCAAAAGGATTACCAGCAATGTATGGTAATCAGGAAATTACTTGAACTGACAGGTCGGGAGCAATCAACGGGGTTAAGTATTGTTTCAACGGTAAGGGAAGCTGATGGACTGGCTATGAGCAGCCGCAATCTTCGTCTGGATGAGGAACAAAGAAAGCGTGCCGCTTCTATTTTTAATGAATTGAATTTTATTAAAGAACATATTCAGGATCATTCATTGGAAGAATTGAAAAAAAATGCCAGCGAACGTCTTACCCGAAAGGGGTTTAAGGTAGATTATGTTGAAATTGCCAATGCGGAAGACCTTTCAATTGCGAACAATACAGCAGGTAAATTAGTTGCGCTTGCTGCTGCTACTACAGGTAATGTTCGCCTCATAGACAATATCGTTCTAAATTAACAAACAACTTCGCTACGATAAATTAGCTTTGCATCCGCCATGAACATTTCTATATTGAAATCAAAGATTCACCGGGCTGTTATAACTGAGGCAAATCTCAATTATGTAGGCAGTTTAACATTGGATGAAGACCTGATGGAGGCTGCCAATCTTATTGAACATGAAAAAGTGCAAATCGTTAATGTTAATAACGGGGAGCGCATTGAAACGTACCTGATCAAAGGAAAACGTGGTTCAGGCGTTTGTTGCTTGAACGGTCCTGCTGCACGCAGAGGCGCTGCAGGCGATGTAGTGATCATCATTTCCTATTGCACACTTCCATTTGAAGAGGCAAAAACATTTAAGCCCTGGGTAGTATTTCCAAAAGATGGAAACAAGTTGTGATGAGGGGAACTGTTGAACAGAATTCAGAACATTGCAGTGAGTGACACAAGGGAAGTTGATAGTAGCCATTTGCCGCCTTCATAATACATTCATTTTTATTTCTTTGGCTATCTTCGGGGAGAATGAAGAAACCAATTTTGACCATACTCCAGTACCTGTTTTTCTTTGGCCTGGGTGTTTTATTTGTTTGGCTTACTGTAAAAGATATCAACAAAGAACAGTGGCAACATATTAAAGACTCCATCCGGCAGGCCAGGCATTGGTTGATCGTTCCTGCATTCCTTTTACTCTTTCTTGCGCATTACAGCCGTGCTATCCGATGGAAAATATTGATGGAACCTTTAGGCTATAAGCCAAGTACCTTCAACACATTTGCTGCAGTAATGATTGGTTATTTGGTGAACGCCGGTGTGCCCCGTTTGGGCGAAGTGGTGAAGTGTACCCTTCTCTCCCGTTACGAAAAAGTAAGAGCCGATCGCCTGGTAGGAACGATTGTAATGGAAAGAGCTGTTGATGTGGTTTGTCTTTTAGTGGTTTTTATTGCTGCTTTAATTTTCCAGGGAGGTGTCATCAGCGAACATTTGTCGGCTAATTTTTCAGGTTTTTTTAAAGACAGGACTGGACGTATGTCTATAGAAAAAATAATCATTGTTTTTGTTGCTATCATTGGTTTTGCCGCTATCATTTATTTTGTTTTAAAGAAATTCGGACACATCGATGCTGTTGCAAAAATCAAAGAGGTTCTTCGCGGTATATTGCATGGATTGAAC
>JAGIAB010000463.1 GCA_017745135.1 Flavisolibacter sp. | reverse complement strand
CATCTTCATGTGATCCAAAAAGAATTCTATTCAAATAATCGCCCTTACCTTTCTGCAAGAAACATAATTTTTGCTTTGAAAAAATTGCATTCGGCAAAACTGTTTCTTGGCGAGTATTTCGAAATTTTCTTTTCATTTCGGACAAGTCCATATAAAGAATTACTTACAATCAGAAGGCGGATTTATCCCTTCCCTGTCTTTCTTTAATATTGCCTTGCCGCCTTGAAAATCTATGATCCAGATGGAATCAAAATCATTGCCTGGCCATTTAGATGCGTTTTGTACGCCAAGTGCTTTTGCAATGTTATCAATACGATCATGTTCCCAAACCAACAGGACAGTGCCCTTTCTCCTTAAAACATCTTTTGCCAGGTCTTTTGCATCGTCCACGTCATATTTAGTATTGACGTTGAGATTATATTTCACCGCAAAGGGCACCACCGTTTGATACATCCTTGCCGTACTTGTTTTTTTACCGGTGTTAATCGCAGGAACAAAAATATAATCGGGCACACCAATTTTTTTCTTTAATAAATCAGGCAATTCCAATGCACGGTTTAAACCCTTACAGGAAAGGTTATCTCCATTTTCAGGTTTTTCAGCATGACGAATAATAATCACCCTTTTTACTTGCAATGCGCCCTGTTGGGCAGAAGCATAACTGGTAAACAGCAATAAAAAAGACAATAAACAAACTACACTTTTCATAAACATAATTTTTTAAATAACCGGATCCTTGCTCAATTCATTATTTACGGTCCGCCAAAGGTTCAGAGGGTTTTCATTCTTCAATTCATCTGGCAATAGTTCATTGCTCCAGTTTTGGAAACAAACAGGCCTTGCAAAACGCTTAATTCCATCGGCACCAACTGCAGTAAAACGACTGTCCGTTGTAGCAGGATAAGGGCCGCCATGATGCATACTGAGTGCAACTTCAACGCCGGTAGGCACGCCGTTCAATACAAACCTTCCGCATTTATCTTTTAAAATTTCAACCAGCTTAGGGTTAGCTTTTACTTCATCATTCGTTGCTATCAAACTACAAGTGAGCTGTCCTTCAATGGCATTTGCAACTTGCGTCATTTCATTTACGTCGCTGCATTTCACTAAAAGTGAAAAAGGCCCAAACACTTCTTTATGTAGCAATGTATTTTTTAAAAACTCTTTTGCAGGAACTTCTGCCAGTGTTGGAATACTTTCATTCTCGTCCGGCTCAAACTCTGTAGTGGCAGCTACTGCAACAGACTTTTGTGCCAAAGCTTTTTCTCTTTTTTGAACAAAACTTTTTGCAATGCCCGGATGCAGCATTTTAGCCGGCCTTACTTTTTGAATTTGCTTTCCCAAAAATTTTTTGAATTGCTCCAGAGAATAATCCTCCACACCAACCAAGATTCCAGGATTTGTACAGAACTGACCAACACTTTGAGTAATGGAATCAGCATACATAGTTGCAATTGTAGCAGCATCACTTTTCAATTTAGCAGGCAACATAAAAACAGGATTCACACTTCCCATTTCAGAAAAAACGGGAATGGGTTCTTCTCTCCCATTTGCCAAATCAAATAAAGCTTTGCCGCCTTCAAATGAACCTGTAAACCCAACTGCTTTTGTAAGCGGATGTTGTACCAGTGCTTTTCCAACTTCAAAGGATGCTCCATGCAAATGAATAAATACACCTTCAGGCAGACCACATTTTTTTGCTGCTCTTTGCACTGCATTGGCAACCAGCTCTGAAGTTTCTGCATGCGCAGGATGTGCCTTGATGACAACCGGACAACCGGCTGCCAATGCACAAGCAGTATCACCACCTGCTGTGGAATAGGCAAAAGGAAAATTAGAAGATCCAAAGACAACAACGGGACCGAGAGGTACCAACATTTTTCTCAGATCAGGCTTAGGTGGATTTCTTTTGGAATCACCTGTATCGATGCGAATGTCCAGCCAGGTTCCATTAGCGCAGGCATCAGCGTAAGAGGTGAGTTGGAAAACAGTTCGATTAAATTCCACCGTAAGTCTTGCTTCATCCAGATTGGTTTCCCGGCTTGCTGTAGAAATCAATTCAGCGCTAACATCCTGCATTTCCCTGGCAACAGTTTTCAGAAACTGTGCTCTTTCTTTCAAATCTTTTTTCCGGTATTCTTTAAAGGCGTTCCATGAACTTTGCATTGCATCGTTTACTTCCTGTATCGTTGCATCTTTATAGGTAATTGCCATAGCTAAGATTGTGTCTGCAAAGTTGAGAAAGTTATTCTTAGCAGTTGCGTTAAACTATACCCGTAAATACACTTTCATCTCACCAGCATACTCTTCAGCAATTTTCCCGGCAGCGTCAGCAAAGTCTTCACCGGTAGAAGCATAAATTACAGCACGGCTTGCATTTACCAGCAGTCCACAATCTTTGGTCATTGCTTTTTCGGAAATATCTTTAAGGCTTCCACCTTGCGCACCTACGCCAGGTACTAAATAAAAATGCCCGGGTGTAAGCTTTCGTATATTGATAAACTCTTCAGCTTGCGTTGCACCAATCACAAACATCAAATTATCCTCGCTTCCCCAATGTGAAGCTGTTTCCAAAACGGTTTCGTACAAATAACGTTCTTCCTGCCTTCTTGTATGCATGCCCTCATCTAAAATTTCTATTTGCTTTGTAATTTTCTGCAATTCAAAATCTTTTGCACCAGGATTAGAAGTAAGTCCAAGAAGTATTGTCCATTTGTCTTTGTATTCCAGAAAAGGTTTTACACTGTCCTCTCCCATATAGGGTGCCACGGTAATGGCATCAAAATTCAAGGTTTCAAAAAATGCCTTTGCGTATTGCGAAGATGTATTGCCAATATCACCACGTTTGGCATCGGCAATTTTAAAATGAGAAGAAGGAATATAGT
>JAGIAB010000462.1 GCA_017745135.1 Flavisolibacter sp. | reverse complement strand
AAGCTTAATTGCGGAGAAGCAATAAAATTGTTGGTATAATTGAATGGTCTCTATCCGGAGACCATTTTGTTGTTATTTTCATTTGTTATACCTTCATGGTGTTGTAAGGCTTGTTATGGAGGATAAAGCACATCTTATATATCTGCAGAATAGGGTGGCGTATGCCCGTGATCAGGTGGCATACAAAGAATTGTTCCTGCATTTTTATCCAATGCTCCGCAAATTGGCGGTAACGATCATTCAACAGGAATCCCTGGCAGAAGAGATCGTTTCTGATGTAATGACGCGGGTGTGGACGATGGAAACAAAGCTGGCCTATATAGATCATTTGAAAATATACCTGTTAACCGCTATACGCAATACCGCAATCACCTATTTGAAAAAACATCGGCGCGAAGCATTCCTGCCTGAAATAATGGCTAGTGAAGCGCCGGTTCCACACAATGAACCGGATCAGCACCTGGCGACAAAGGAGCTTTCCCTGCTGATTGAGCGGTCCGTAAAAGCGTTGCCACAACAATGCCAGCTGGTTTTCCGGTTAATAAAGGAAGAAGGGCTTTCCTACAAGGAGGCCGGGAGCGTACTGGAGTTGTCGAAAAACACCCTTGAAACACATATGCGCACGGCTTTAAAACGCCTTAGAGATACACTGGATGCCTATCTTCTGAAAAAAAATTCCTGACCCTTTCACGGTATTTTATTTTTTAATAGTCTTATATTATTGTAATGGACAATAAACTGGAAAATAAGTTTTACAGGTTGTTTGCCCTGAAGTTATCCGGAGAAGCATCTGCCGAAGAATTGGAGTGCCTGGAAGCGATCCTGGGTGAAAATCCCGAATTGCGTTTTTTGTATGATCAACTTGTTATAAAAAAGGCAGAAGAAAAAGAGGTGGCTGATTTGGCGGAACAGGCATATGCTGCGCATTTCGCTAAGCTGCATGTGCAGAAGGTATTTGATGACGAAAAGAAAATGACCTTTGTTCCGCGGCCCAAAGGCTCCAACAGGAAAATTGCACGTTATGCGACAGCGGCAGTAATACTGTTGATCGCAGGTGTTCTGATCTCCATGCCGAGGGAAAAACAGGAGAGTCGCTCATTGAAAAGTGAAATGGCAACCACAAAAAAGTCGAAATCCACTATTTCGTTGCCGGATGGTACGGTGGTAATGCTGAACGCAAACAGCCGGATCAGTTATAATGAAAAGTTTAAGGGGGATACCCGTGAAGTTACATTATCCGGAGAGGCTTATTTTGATGTGGCGCATGATGCCGTGCATCCGTTTATCGTACATACGAAAACAGGTGATATAAAAGTGTTGGGGACCACTTTTAATGTGAAGGCATTCGATAATGGATTTTTTGAAACGGCTTTGATACACGGGAAAGTGGCTATTTATCTGAAGAACCACGGAGAAGAAAACTTTGTGCTGAGTCCCGGACAGAAATTCGTGGCGCATGGGAAAGAGGACAAAAAAGATTCCATAAAGATCATTCCGATAACGGTGGTCAAAGACAGTATTGTGGCTGAAACTTCATGGACCAGTAATCAATTGGCTTTTGCAAATACGCCCCTGGTTGAAATTGCAGAAGAGCTGGAGAGAAAGTTTGGGGTAAGCATCGTTTTTAAATCGGCAACAGCAGAGCAATACCGGTATTCCGGTGTATTTGACGATGGGGACCTTGATCAGATATTTGAGATTCTTAAGCTTTCGAAGTCCTTCAATTATCACCGGGATAAGGATTCGATCACGATTGAATAATGATTGCAAACGTTTAAAACTAAATATGTATATGGAATAAAAATAATCAGTTCAACATAATAAAAAGGAGCATGCGTCAACATGCTCCTAAGCAATTACCCGTTAAAGTTGGAGCTCTAACGTGATTTATTAATTAACTCAAAGCAAAATTATGCAAAAAAGTACTTGCCGCAATCGCGGCAAACGGCTGCGTTTCAGGAAAATTGTATTGATTATGAAGTTGTCTCTGGTATTCCTTGTGTTCGCATTACATGTATCGGCCACTAATTATGGGCAAAAGATGCTAAGCCTTAACGAAAAGGATATCACCCTTACTGACATATTTAAAAAAATTGAAAGGAAGTACCAGTTCAAATTCTATTTTAGTAACGATGTAGTAGCAGATAGAAGATTTACCACCATACATACGGCGAATGCTACAATTGAAGAGGTAATGAGTAATATCCTCAATGGGTCGGGGCTCTATTGGAAACTGCTGCCCGGAGATAAAATTGTAATTGGGAGCAATGACCTGAATGCAAAATCGGCCGATGCAAGGCGGATCATCACAGGGGTTGTAAAAGATAATAAGGGCACGCCTATCAGCAATGTATCCGTTACTATAAAAGGCAGCACTACCGGCGTAACAACAGCTGAAAATGGGCGTTTCTCTATTAATGCCAATAAAGGAGATGTGCTGGTGTTTTCAAGCATAGGATACCAAACGCAGGAGGTAAAAATTGCCGACCAGGAGAGCATAGATCTTGTATTGTTAGTAACCGAGAATAATCTGAATGAGGTGGTTGTGGTGGCTTATGGTACCCAAAAGAAGATCAATCTTACCGGTGCTGTAGATCAGATCAGCGGCAAGGAAATACAGGACCGGCCGGTAGTAAATGTAACGGATGCGCTGCAGGGTAAAATTGCCAACCTTAATATTACAACCGGTTATTCAGGCGGTGCGCCTGATGCCACTAAAAGTATCAACGTCAGGGGGTACAGTGGGTTTAATTACTCCAACGGTACCAATAATCTTGCGGGACCACTGGTGATCATCGATGGTTCAGAAGGTAATATTAACTCTGTGAACCCGAACGATATTGAAAGTATCAGTTTACTTAAAGATGCGGCATCCTCCGCTGTGTATGGG
>JAGIAB010000461.1 GCA_017745135.1 Flavisolibacter sp. | reverse complement strand
GTTTGGGTTCAACCGAAAAACCAAAGCCTTGTAATTCCAGATTGAGTTTGGTTAGAGAATGAAGTTGGTTGTTCGATTGGTGTTGTGCTATTACAAGTAAACTGAAAGTTGTAAGAAATAGAGTAAAGGTTTGTCTTTTCATACTGCGCTGGTTTAACGGCAACATAGTTTTTTAATGAAATAAAAGTTAGAAGTAAAAAGCAAAAATGGTGTTAATCAAACGAAGCTTACCATGAATGATGAAAGCTATAATGACTCTTCGAAAGTGATGATAAGAATTGCCAAACGTTGAACGAAGCGGATGCCTTGTGTTAATGCCATACATGTGGAGAACTAAGTTACCTCATTCAAATTCATAATGAGAGGAAAAGAAAAATCAGAACAATGCCCTTAGCGATGCCCGGCCTGTATGAATGGTTCGTGAACTTCCCGGTTTTCTTCCATCGTATTGAAAGTTCAATTCCAGGTTACCGAATAAACGTTTGGTGAATTCAAGATACCACAGGTAATTACTTCCGGGTAATAAAGCATCCAAAATAATATAGCTGACGGTTGTATTGGTTGCTCCTTTGTATTGAATATTGCTGTAGGTAAACCGTGCATTGATAGAACTGTTTTGAAGAACATTGTATTTGCTTTCAAGGTTCAGGGAATTAGAAGTAGCTTTTTCACCACCGTAAGCCGGGTTATTCTTTTTACTTTCCAATTTGTAGCTGGTTTGCACTCTGAAAACAGTTCCTCTCACCAATGAAATTCTTGGTTCGGTGGAGTAAATATTCAGTTCGTAATTACGGTTGCTGAAACTTGGTGTATACAACGCCAGAAACCCCTTCCGGTTGTTAACATCAAACGTAAATGTGTTTGATAAATTGATGCGAAGCTTTGCCAGCCAGTCTTCCTGCTTACGGCTTTCATATCCGTAGGTAAGCAAAGCTTTACCCGTGTTTTGAATATTGCTCAAATCCAATCCCCATTTAGTGGAGTAACGATTAAAAGAAACAGAATTCAACAGCGAAGTGCTCAATGTAAGCAATGAAGTATCCAGCACATTCGACTTAAACGGGTTGAATTCAAAATCACCTTTTGCAATGTTCTTTTTGGATTTTTGCATGGAGGTTTGAAAATTGAAGCGGGATACAAACTTTCCGAATTTTCTTCCATCCTGTTTTATAACAGCTCTTGGATTTAAGGCAAGACTGTAGTTGACCGTAGTGTAATTCGCCTTTAGAAAAACATTGGTTGGAGTGAATATGCGGATGTATTTCGCCTGGTCCCGATAGATAGCTGTTTCAAATTCATTCAATTGAGCAATTCCATCATTGTTGTAATCAATCCAGGTATATTCGCCTTGTCCTGCCGGCACTTCAAAATAGGCAAAATCTCTTCTCTGCTCCTGCCCTGTTCCTAATTCATACAAAACGTTTCCGGTTACCAATCCTTTGAATTCATTCACCAGGTATTCGGTTCTTCCCAAAATGGTACGTTCGTCTTTTTGCTGTGATACCTGTTTATTGTACACTTTAAGAACGCGGTAAGTTGTACTCAATAAAAGTTGATGATGCTGGTTTTTTAGCAACTGCATTTCCACATTGGTATTGTAACTCCTGTCGCCGCGGATTAATTCTTTGTACAGAGGATATTTATCAGAACGCGTAAAGAAGCTAATGCCGAACTTATTTTTTTTGCTTTCATCAGATTTCAGGTAAGCAGTGTAGGTATCAAATGAAAAACTGGTTGCAGATAAAGTATCAGTTGAAGGATTTTTTACTTCATTATTTTCCATAGCATATCTGAAACCTAACCTCATTGAAGCCAGATGTTTGAACTGCCTGCTCACATCAAACACAGGACGGAAATATTTTCCCTTTCCGGGAGCACCATTAAAATAAGAAAAACTTGTCAGGGCCAACTGGTTATTTAAAGACCAACCTTTTGAATTCAATGTTTGCTGTACGATGTTTTGAAAACCTTTGTAATGGTCGCCTTCGCTCCGCTGATAACCCATAAACTGGTACGTAAGTGAGCCCGTATTGCTTTTCAATTGCGACGACAATCGAAGAATATCTTCAGTAGCAGCATTTAGTTGTAAAGGAAGTCCCCACTCTCTTGAGAATTCAACAAAACGCAAGCGTTCCAGTGGTTTGAATTTTTGCTGAGTATGTTCATAATCCAGCGATGAAATCAAAAAAGATTTTTTAGAAGTGCTTAAAGGAATGGTGTTCGTATATTGAAATCTTGCAGCTAACCCAACATCGTCTCCGCCATTCTTTGAAGAAAACGTATTGACATCATAATTACTTAGCGCAAATTCTGTTTTTAATACGTTGTTCTTATCAAATTCATATTCGGTGCCAAGACTTATTAATTGCTGCTTTTTTGGAGCCACCAACACCGTTACCGGCTCATATCTTCCCTGCTTTACTCCATTAACGGGTTCGATGAATTTGTACACCTTTCCATTGGCGCCATTGAAATCAGCAACGTAATTTCCATTGCCTTCGCCTACATCAGTAAATGAAAGATTATACTTTGCTGTGGATGAGTCAACCGAATACCTGTAAAATGAATCGGTGAAAATTCCATTGGTGTAATAAACTTTTTCATAGAGCAGTTTATCTCTTGAAAAAGAATCGATGGTTATGGAAGGATAATAAATGCTTTGAACGCTGTCGCCAACATTGTATAAAAACTGCCTTTGCTTCGGATCAAGGGTTTGATTGATCTGCGAGTTTTTTGCATCGTTGTTATTAAATGCACCAATGCGAAGTTTTAATTTATTGTTGATGGCAAACTCCTGGTTTACGTACAGGTTGGCGTTCAGGTAATTTCTATCGGCATATTCAAACTCGATTTGAATTCTAGAGTCTTTCGTAATCATGCGCTTTGGCATG
>JAGIAB010000460.1 GCA_017745135.1 Flavisolibacter sp. | reverse complement strand
ACCAAAAGGCAATGGCTAAGGCTTGGGAATAACTGTAACGTTTGTAACACTGTAACAGAGTGTTACAGGTGTTACAGAGTGTTACAGTTTAGAAAACAAAGTAGAACAAACTAAAATTGAATAGATGGCAAAGAAAAAGCAGGTACAGCCGGATTACAATGCGATAGCGGCGAAGTATAACGAACTTTTTAAGAAAATGGACTCCGGCGAAATACGTCCAAAACTTTCAATTAAGTGGCATAATTTACCAGAAGGTAAAAATGATCTCGGGATATTGAGTGACCCAGCCGGAAAACTTAATAAAAGTATTACGTACAATTATAATAAGAATATTGAAATTACAGAGCAGGAGTATGGCAAACTAAATTCAGAATTATACCGTTTTCGTAAAATAGTAACCGATACTGGTACCGGCGATATTGAAACGGTTAGACATTTGCAAAACGAATTTGCGGATATGCTGCATAGTATTGATTTCGCATTAGGAGTTAGGATAAGAAAAGGAGCCGTTATAAATGGGGAAATAGACCAGGATATTGAAGACAGCCACAATCAGTTTAAGGAATACCTGAAAGAGATACGTCCGGCGGTTGGAAGGGTTTTAGATAGTGAACTATCAAGACTTGAAAAACTTATCACCCAGGACGGTAAAGCAGGCGAAAAGGAACCCGCCCGAAAACTACCCGCCAAAATTTGCGCCCTGTCATACATTTTTGATTTATACGCCAAAGGCCAACAGTTGCCGATTCGGCCTGTGGATGGTAGCTTTGATGGAAAGGAGATGGAGCGTATAGGTGATAGTAGGTACGGCATAAAGGGGCATACCTTTTACCATGCAGTTACAAAAAGAGATATTGGTCTTATTTACTACGACCTGAATAAAAAAATAATTTTAAACCAAATATCTGCTAACTGGTATAATGAAATAATGGAATTGACAGAAGATAAACAAGCCCTAACCGAATACTTAGTAAAGCAAGAACTTATAGAGGAATAACGAGGAATTTCCTTACAAAAATCCTCATGCAATTTGCCTGTATAATTAAAAACAATATTATGCAGGCAAATTTAGTTTTATCCCCAATTGATCCGCAGCTGTTAATAGACAGGATTGCCGGAAAAGTAACCGAAAGCGTACTGGCTGCGCTCAAAGGAAAGCCCGACCCAACCCCAGAAGATACCCGCCGGATAGTAGACGCCGCCGGACTGGCCAAGTACCTTAAGCGCCCTATTAGCGCAGTGTATGCCATGCAGCACCGGGGAACACTGCCCGCTATGCGCATGCCTGGGAGCCGTCGCCTTTACTATGACCTGGACGCAATAGATGCTCTTATGGCACAAAAAAAGGAGGTAGTTAATAATGATTAATCATCCAACTACCCCCCAAAGTGCGTTTGACGGCGCAAACAAAGATACTATTTTATCCGATTTTCCTACGGAATTTATGAGCCACGTTAATGGCTTAATAGAGAGCAGCAGCACAGATATTGGCCTTTTAAAGGTTATGCCCGCCAATGACTGGATAGAGCGGGCAAAGACCCGGCCAATACCGAAAGACCTGTACAAACAGTTATGGCATGAGGGTGAAGTGTGTATTTTATTTGCTGATACCAATTTGGGTAAGTCTATATTGGCTGTACAAATAGCCGACCACCTTAGCAGAACGGAAAAGGTGCTGGTTGCCGACTTTGAATTATCGGATAAACAGTTTGAAGTTAGGTATTCCCGAGATTATACAGATCATTACAAATTTAACAGCAACTTTTTTCGGATTGAAATAAACCCGGAGGCAATGATGCCCGGCGGCATATCGTTTGAGGATTATTTAACGCAGTCTTTAGAACAGACAATAACCAGCACAGGGGCTAAAATTCTGATAATAGACAATATCACATACCTGCGCACAGAAACGGAAAAGGCAAAAGATGCTTTACCGTTAATGAAACAACTGAAAGCATTGAAAAATAAGTACGGCCTATCTATTTTATGTTTAGCCCACACGCCAAAACGGGACTTATCTAAACCGATTACCCGCAACGATCTACAAGGCAGCAAGATGCTGATTAATTTTTGTGATAGCTGTTTTGCGATCGGCGAAAGCACAACGGATAAAGCATTGCGGTATATTAAGCAGATAAAGGCGAGGGCAACAGAAATAATTTACGATGCCGATAATGTGGCCGTCTATCAAGTAGTGAAGCCCGGCAATTTTTTGCACTTTGAGTTCATTAACTATGGTAAAGAAAGCGACCACCTGCGGCAACAAACCGACAATGATAAGGAGGCGTTAACCGCCAAAATACTTGACTTAAAAAAATCCGGCAAAAGTCTTCGGGAAATAGGTACGGAATTAGGAATTAGCCACATGAAAGTGAACCGCTTATTAAAGGCTGCGCCACCCGAAAATTTATAGCCATGAATGAACTGAGGTTTGATAATAGGCGCGCACGTGTAAACTCATGCCCGTGTGGCAAAAGTAATAAGGACGGGAAGTTTTCGCCCTATAAAGGTTATGATGACAAAGGGTATTGTCATTCCTGCGGGGAAACCTTTTTGCCAACCATCGACAACAATAAACAGCCATTCCAACGGAGGTGGGATGAACTACCCAAACAAATGTCATACGTTCCGGACAATCTGTTTAAAGGCGGATTAATTGGTGATAAGACGGCAGCCGAATTTAGTGAACGAAATAATTTTGCAAAGTATCTGGTTTCATTATTTGGAGATGCTACAGCCAAAGAGGTGATGACAACCTATTATTTGGGAACTACCAAACACTGGTTGGGCGCAAATATATTCTGGCAGGTGGATAAAACAGGCAAACCAAGAGCGGGTAAAATAATGCAGTATGACCCCACGACTGGCAAGAGGCGCAAAGATTTAAACCCTACGTGGGTA
>JAGIAB010000045.1 GCA_017745135.1 Flavisolibacter sp. | reverse complement strand
AAGAACACCAATATCATTTTCGGGATCGTGCGGAGGGTACAAAATACTTCCGCTCATCATATCATGTCCACGTGGCTCAAACATTAATCCTTTACGAATCCAATCAAATTCTCTTAAGAAATGTAACCGCATTTCCATCATACTACTTCCGCTAAGTAAAGGACCACCGCCGGCCACTAACCGCACAGGGTTACCGCACGTATGAGCATCCACACAAAAAAATTTTTTAGACGCCACTCGGGAAAATTTAAAAATTAAAGACCAGGCAATAATACCTTTTTGTCAGGATATTTTTAAATCCAGACTTCATCCAATGGATGAACGCCGGTTTTTTATATCTACCATGTACTTTGTGCACTCTATTAAAGGGCTCAGCTCCCGTCGAAGACTATTGTAAATAATGCGTCCCGCCTTATAACAGCAAGAGTCAATACCAGAAGCATACTTCAATAAATGGTACAATGCACCAAAAACAATTCCTGTTAACTGCCCGTGCAGTGCTTTTATTGAATCAAGCATCTCTGATTCATCATTACTCTATACCAGTCTACACATTGTTAATGCTCAAACATTTTTCGAGTAAGCAACCCTCTCATAGCTCTGCTAAATACTTTAATCTTCTTATGACGTTTTGCGTTTACTGCAATCCGATATCATTACACCCATTGAACATTTTCTGCTGGTTGCAAATTTAAATAATCGGGTAATTCTACACGGTTTTCCAGTGCAGCATTGATTACTGATATCACATATTCTTTTTCTTTTCCTTCAAGAGGCAACCGTGGAGCTCTTACGTTTTCGGTACCTATGCCTGTCAGCGAAGCTGCAAGCTTTATGTACTGGACCAGCTTTGGATGAATATCCAGCTCTAAAACAGGAAGGAACCAACGGTAAATTTTTAATGCTTCCTGATGATATCCTGCTTTTACCAAGCGGTAAATAGCCACTGTTTCCCTTGGAAAGGCATCGACCAATCCGGCCACCCAGCCATCCGCACCCATGCACAAACTTTCCATCGCCAAAGGATCGACACCACACAAAATTTTGTAACGGTCTCCAAAACGGTTAATCATCCGCGTTACATTCGAGATATCCCTGGTCGATTCCTTGACAGCCTTAATATTCGACACGTCGTTTAACTCTTCAAACATGCTCAATGTAATCTTTATCTTATAATCAACGGGATTGTTATAAATCATAATGGGCAGAGAGGTATTAGAGGCTACCGTCTTAAAAAAGCTCACCGTTTCCCTGTCATCGGCACTATAACGCATAGGAGGTAGTAGCATTAATCCATCAGCACCGTTTTTTTCAGCATCCTTGGCTGCCAGCACCGCATCTCTTGTAGATTGTTCTGCTATATTCATGATGACAGGTAACCTGCCCTGCACAAGCTCTTTAGTATAAACCAGTAATCGTTGTTTTTCCTGATTTGACAAAGTACTGGTTTCCCCGAGCGATCCCGCCAGAATAATACCATCGATACCGGCATCAATCTGTGCGTTTATGTTTATAGAAAACGTATCAAAGTCAATGGAGTCGTCATCAGAAAACGGAGTTAGCACCGCAGGGTACACACCTTTCCAGGGAATGTTATTCATGCAATCCTTTTTTTAATAGTGGTATAATAGAAGTAAAAATAGCCCCATCATCAATTCATTACTTTTCACTATTTAATTGATTGTTTACAGAAATTAACCGCTTTTATTTTGAACCCGGAAAAAACGTGTACATCAATTACCGATTATTAATTTACAATTAGTTTCTCAATTATCTGCTGGTGTAAGAATAGCAGCCCACCCTCCCCCGCTTTCCAAATTAATAGTTATAGTATCGCCTTTAGAAACCATCTGATTGTCTTTCCGGTAGTCGGATGCGTGACGGCTCGTATTGGCCCCATCTGCAATAAATGTCATCTTGTAATTTCCATTATTTAAAAAAGAAAGAGGTAGTTGGAGCTCCCTTTTTGTAAAATCGGACATGGCTCCTATGTACCACTTGTTTCCATTCTTTCTTGCAGTAACTAAATACTGACCTGCTTTTGCGTGCAAAGCAATGGTTGTATCCCAAACCGTGGGAATGGAAGCGATAAATCGCGTGTAAGCTGTGTCCCTCCAGTAATTAGAAGGATTATCCGCAAGCATTTGCAAAGGGCTTTCGTACAATACATACATTGATGCCTGGTGTGCACGGGTTCCCATACTCATTGGTTCTGTAAAAACAATCCGGAAGTTATCCTTGTTAGCATTGAGCATTGCACCCGGCGTGTAATCCATTGGTCCAGCTACCATACGGGTGAAAGGAAGCGTTACATTATGCACCGGTGTGATGTTGTCTTCCCATTTACAATTTTCCATCCCCCTCACCCCTTCAAAAGAAATAACGTTAGGATACTTCCTGTTCAGCCCTACAGGCTTATAGGCTCCATGAAAATCAACAAGTAATTTTCTTTTTGCTGCCGCATCTGCAACACGTTCATAATAATTTACCATGTATTGATCAGCCCTTGCCATGAAATCCACCTTAATTCCTTTTGCCCCCCACTGCACAAACTTATCAAGTATGTTATCCAAGTCCTTATCCAGCGGCCCCCAAAGTGTCCATAAAATCACACCAACATTTTTAGAAGCACTGTATCGCACCAATTCTTCAATATCAATCTCCTTTCTCGCCTGCAAAACATCCGTTGTGGTATGTGACCATCCCTCATCTAATATGATGTACTCCAAACCAAATGCTGAGGCGAAATCAATGTAGTACTTATAAGTTTCTGTATTAAGCCCGGCTTCAAAATCCACTCCATAAATGTTGTTGGCATTCCACCAATCCCACGCTACTTTGCCTGGCTTTATCCAACTTACATCTTTCAAAATATTCGGTGAAGAAAGTTGATAGACCAGGTTATTTTCCAGAATTTGTTTGTCGTCACTACTTATGGATACAATACGCCAGGGATAGGTCCTTCTGCCCTTTGTAGAGGCGATGTAATTGGCCAATTCAGTTATTCGTATGCCGCGGTCTCCTCTCGGTTGTGATCCTTTAATCACTCTTGGAAAACCAGCAGTGACATAATTACTACTGCTTCCATAAAGAAACATATTTGGATAGTCGTATAAATCGGCTTCGGTAATCAAAAGGCGAACTTGCGAAGGCGTAGTAAGAAGCATGGGAAGATTACCATGTTGCTTATTGCTAAATGCAGATACAACAGTGTCCTTAAAAAAGTTTTCGAAGTGAGATTGAAAAGCTGTATCAGCTTCTGTTGGCCAGAATACAAGATAATTGGAAGGGAAACGAAAATCGCATGTTTCCGATACCACCTGAACTTCCTGTTCTTTCAGGCTGGTCTCAAAACGATAAGCGGCTCCTTCATTATAAGCTCTTAATCTCAAGATATAATTCCCCTTAAATGACAGGCTTAGCTCATTGTAGTGATCACGGCTCAACCTTCTTTTGACAGGCACCACAGCAGTAATCATTTCATCCCTGCTGGTTCTTTTTTCCTGTACAACAGAAGGATTTTGTCCTAAATGAAAGCCATGTGCAAAGTTCATTGCCAATTGGCCGGGCTCCAACATTACTTGTCTATCAAACCATACAGACCACGTGATTTTATCGGTGACCGAAATAACAATTTTCACCCGCTTATCCGGTGAAAGCAATTCGTATTGTTTGGCGAAAACCGAACTGCAGAAAAAACTAAAAACAATAATTAACCTATATGCTTTGTACATATTCTTTTGAATTAAAGTCTTACAACTGTGAGTTGTTGTTCAGTGGAAAAATGATATGAATTACCTTCCTCCACCAGGACAATTTTTGCGTAGAAAAGCAGTAAATAACTCCGATAGATGTTTTGAGGTTCCCTCACCTTCACTGATGCCATGCGTACGGTTTGGGTAACTCATCATCTGGAACTGCTTTCCATGTTTTACCAATTCGTTAATCAACATTTCAGTTCCCTGGTAGTGTACGTTATCATCGCCGGTACCATGAATGACCAATAAATTTCCGCGGAGATTTTTGGCATGCGTTATAGGCGAACCTTTTAAATAATCCTCTCTATTTTCCTGAGGCAGTCCCATGTAACGCTCCTGGTAAATATTATCGTACAATAATTGGTTAGGCACCGGAGCAATAGCAATTCCTGTTTTATAAATTTCAGGATATTGAAATAAGAGATTAAGTGTAGTGGAACCTCCGCCACTCCATCCAAATACAGCAATACGGCTGGTATCTACAAAAGGCCACTGCATGATTTTTTTTGCCGCCATTGCCTGATCGCGAATGTTGACGATGCCGACATTCCTGTAAATAGCTTTACGCCACGCAGCGCCTTTTGGTGCAGGCGTGCCTCTTCCTTCAACACTAATTCTGATGTATCCATCGGCGGCCATATCTCCTGCATATAGATTTGAGTTAGCGCTGCCGGCAGCATCCCGCACAGTCAAACCCGCCGGCTCTGCATATACATTAAAAACTACCGGATACTTTTTTGTGCTATCAAAATTTCGTGGTTTCACCATCCATCCGTCCATGGTAATACCATCCTCAGTTATTATTTGAAACATTTCAACATTAGGAGCATTACTGCTTCGGTTGGATACTGGTGTATTTGTTTTTACACTTGTGTGAGATCGAACATCCACCCATTCGGAAAGCCTTTCATTTTTTATGTTTGAAAAATTGTGAATGGCGAATTGAGCATTGGGCGAAATGGTATAGTTGTGTGTGCCTTTTTGTGTTGCCGGCGAAATTTTTTGAAGATTGCCATCTCCATTAAGTGGAACTCGATACAGATACTGCTGCGTGGCATTTTCTGGAGAGGCTGTAAAATAAACAAAGCCGTTGGCTTCATCCACTACTTCAAGGTTTATGATATCATAACTTCCATTGGTTATCAAAACCTCCTTTCCGTTGCGATCAATTGTGTAAATGTGACGCCAGCCGTCTTTCTCAGAAATCCAGATCAATTCTTTACCATTATTGATCCATTTCAGTTCATCATTAGCATCAATCCATGCATTGTCTTTTTCAGAATAGATTTGTTTAGCCACTCCGCTTGCCGCGTTGCATAAAAATATTTTTGCTTCGTTTTGTTTCCTGTTCAATTGTTCAAGAACCAGTTCGAAAGAATTAGCCGCCCATTCCATTCGTGGGATATAATGTTGCCTTGAGTCGCCAGGCACCTGCATCCATTGTGTCTTTAACGTTGACAGATTAACAACACCCACCTTACACGGAGAAGGATCTTCACCAGCCTTGGGATATTCAACCGGAATCACAAATGAATAAAGCGAATCAGTGTTATTGATCATTAGAAAATTTTTGATCTTTCTCGCATCAACCTGCCAGTAAGCAATGCTTTTGCCATCAGGGCTCCAGCGAAAACCATCGCGGCAGCCAAATTCTTCTTCATAAACCCAATCGAACGTTCCGTTGATCAATCTGTCCGTACCATCCTTTGTAAGCTGTGTTATTTTGTTTGTTGAAAGATCTTCTACATACAGGTTATGCTCTGAAACATAGGCTGCTTTTTTACCGTCAGGAGAAAATTTTGCAAACATGAGAGATGATGAAGGTCTTCCCCTACCCAATTGCTTTAAATTATTATTTACAAGATCGAGCACCCAATAATCGCCTCTCGTGTCCTGCCTCCAAACTTTTTTGGTATTTGTATAAATCAAAACTTTCTTTCCATCATCGCTAAAAGAAAAACTTCGGATTTTTAAAGCCTCGTCTTGACCTTTTGGAACCAATTTCAAAGTATCAACAATGCTTTTTTGCTCAAAAGATGGCAATCGAGAATGTACAATAGCATTTCCATCAATGGCATAATAACTGTTCCCATCTTTTTCCCATTGCAGTCCTCTGGTGGACTGTGCATTGCCAATTAAAAACGAGATATGAAAAATGAGGATCAGAAAGCAGGAGAATCTTATCATAAGAAATGTTTAGGCGGATGTATGGCCGGTTATTTCTGAGCTGTTTTATTCTTTTCAGTTGGAACTACATCTATGTAATACATTTTCACTATGGCGTCTTTTGTGATCAATGACGCCTGCCCCTCTTTCAATTCAGTACTTTTCCATTGTTCTGTTGGAACAATCCGGATCTTTGTATTATCGTTTTTTAAAACAACAGGCAGGTTAAACCCTTTTACACAGTTTGTCCAACGGTAAAAAACTTTCTTCCCATCCAAGTAAAACTCCAGTTTTGGAATTTGAGTTGTTCTCAAATACTGATCAAACACTTTGGAGTAATCATAGCCTGTTTTTTTGGAAATATACTCTTCTACTTGTTTTGAAGTAACTGTTTGATGGTAGAAATCCCCATTCAATCCTCTCAAAATTTTCCGGAACAAATCATCATTATCCATGCTATGCCTTATAGCATGCAACATGTTACCTGCTTTGGGATACATATCGCCACTACCCTGATCATTCACGTCGTACCTGGCAACAATCAGCCTGTCGTTTCGAATACCTTTTCTAACGCCCGCGTTGTATTCGTCCGCCGCAGTTTTGCCAAACATATAGTCAACAAAAAGGGTCTCGCTGTAGTTGGCAAAGCCTTCGTGCACCCACATGTCTGCCAGATCTTTTGTAGTAAGGTTATTGCCGAACCACTCATGCGCACTTTCATGAACCACAATAAAATCCCATTTCATTCCCCATCCTGTTCCGGATCCATCCCTTCCTCTATAACCCGGATTATACCAATTGCCATAAGCCACAGCACTTTGATGTTCCATTCCTGTATGCGGTACGTCAACCAGTTGATATCCATCTTCGTAAAAAGGATATGGCCCAAACCAGTATTCAAAACTTTTTAGTGTATTGCGGGCTTCTACGGGTAAATAATTTTTTGCCTTTGATAAATTGTAATCAAGTACCCAGTAATTCACATCAAGGTTTCCTTTTTCTCCCTGGTAGGTTTCACTGAAGTTTACATACTTGCCGATGTAAGGAATAAGGTTGTAATTGTTGATGGGATTAACAACATTCCATGTGAATGATGCTGTGCCATCGCCATTCAATTTTTTTGATTGCAACCTTCCATTTGCCACACCGACCAATGTGTCCGGAACAATCATAGTTAATGATGCCCCCTTATCCGGTTCATCACTTTGATGGTCTTTGCAGGGATACCAAACGGAAGCTCCCAAACCCTGGCAGGTTACTGTAAGCCATGGCCGTCTCAGGGAATCTTTTGTAAAGGTCCATCCTCCATCCCACGGTGCACGGGGGGCTATACGGGGTTTGCCTGAAAATGTGATTGCAATTTCGTGTACAGAAGATTTGCTTTGCGGCGGAACTCTAACATGATACACATTTCCTTCCCTTGAAAAAGTAAGCTTCGTCCGATTATCAAGAAAAATTTCGTCGATTTTTAAGGTGTCTTTTAAATCAATCTGCATCACACCGGGATGATGATCTTTTACAACCTTATAGGTAATAATATTTTTACCTTCTGTAGTTTTCTTTACGATATCAGGCTTGATGGTTATATCATAACGAAGAACATCCCACCAGGCTCTTTCCGCAGTTATGCTTCCACGCAGTGTGTCAGCATGGGTAAATGTATTAGATCCCGTCTGTGCACAGACAACGGAAGACAAAAACAAGCACCATACAATAAGGAGGTATTTTAAACTCATGCGTCCATTAATTTATTGGCTGAAGACTTTACTTCTTACTGATCTCAAAGACCAACGATTCTGTTTACGAACTTAGCTTGTATCTTTCATTTGGCAGTATGTGTTTTTTGATAGATTGTTTACAGATATTAACCCTCAGTGTTAAATATGCAGTTGTAATTTAATTTCGGAAGGACTTGTCAACTTTCCCGCTGTAAGAGCAGTCTTATAAATTGTGGCGAATCATTTACAGCGATTGAAATTTAAACAAGTAATCCTATAAAGCAAGGCTAATTTAATCAACCTAATATCAATTCAAATCATGAACATCACCCGATTTGTTTGCTTGCATGCCATAGTGCTAGTGGCAGTTACGGCATCGTTACCTGCTTTGAGTCAATCCACAGAATCGTTACTAATTACAAGGCCCAATCTGGCTGTAGTTGCTAACCCAACTGCGGCTCGAGGTGGTGGCGGCGGATTTGGGGCAAGTAGCCTTAATGATGGCCTGGCACCAACCAACACAGGCAACTTTCGTAGTGGCGGCGGTAACAGGCAGCAACCTCCACGCACTATGCATTGGGTACAATACGAATGGAAGCAACCTATAAGCACAAAAGAAATTGCAGTTTACTGGTGGAATTACAACGGCAATGTCCGCCTACCAGAGGTATACCGGATCAAATACTGGGACGGAAATAATTTTGTTGATGTAAAAAATCCTCGCGGACTTGGATTAAAAAATGGTGAGCTCAACACAACCGGCTTTGATGAAGTAAAAACAATAAGATTACGCCTGGAGTTGGATTCAGCAGACAGAGGCTCAACTACTTTGCTGGAATGGATCGTTTACCCTTCCAAAAATTCCGCTCCTTACCCGCCTGTAGTTACCGCAGGAATAGATCGTGATGTAATGGTCGGCGGCAAAACCTATTTGTCGGGTGTGATCAAATCGGTAACTCCTGTAAATAAAATAACATGGACGAGAGTATCCGGCCCTGGCGCCGTTCAGTTTACCGGTGCCAATTCGAAAGAAGGGACCGCAACTTTTACAACGCCTGGCGAATATGTGCTGGCACTAAATGTTTCTGAAGGACAACAAAATGCTTCCTCTACCATTAAGGTAATAGTCCATCAACCACCGAGAGAAAAACGTTTGGATGTGGTATATACCAAGCGTTACAAAATCGAAAATAAATTATGGAACGACAGGGCAAAGGCCATGATCGTTAATTGGATACCTCATTGCATAGCACAGATTGAAAGAACAGATATCACATCAGCGATGGGCGGCGGAGATGGCGGACTCGATAATTTTATAGAAGCCGCAAAAGCATTGCGTGGCGAACCTCATGCCCGTCATAAGGGTTATGTTTTCTCCAATGCATGGGTTCATCAAACAGTAGAATCTATGTGTATTGCCCTAATGGTGGACCCACAAGGTGACAAAGAACTCATTGCAGCGCAGGATAAAATGAAACAAACCCTGGAGAAATGGATTCCCATCATTCTTGCTGCACAGGAGCCGGACGGCTATTTACACACGGCGTTTACGCTTCGTGATACAACGCGGTGGAAAGAACGCTGGTCACCCCGCAACCGTGGCGATCATGAAGGCTATGTTTCAGGATACTTTATTGAATCAGCAATTAACCATTACACACTAACGAACGGTAAGGACAAACGTTTGTATAACGCTGCCAAGAAATTAGCCGATTGCTGGGTCGCTAATATTGGTCCAGGTAAAAAAGAATGGTATGATGGTCACCAGGAAATGGAACAGGCTCTTGTCCGTTTTGGAAGATTCGTCAACGATATGGAAGGCAAAAAAAGTCATGGCGACAGTTATATCGCATTGGCAAAATTCCTTCTCGACAGCCGTAAAAACGGAAGCGAATACGATCAGAGTCATGTACCGGTTCAGCAACAATATGAAGCAGTAGGACACGCAGTAAGAGCAACCTATAATTATTCCGCTATGGCAGATGTTGCAGCGGAAACCGGCGACATTGATTATCAAAGTGCCGTCATGTCCCTTTGGAACAACATGATCAACAAAAAATATTATTTAACTGGTGGTATTGGAAGTGGTGAAACCTCAGAAGGTTTTGGACCGAACTATTCGCTGCGCAACAATGCCTATTGCGAATCCTGTTCCAGTGCAGGCCTGATTTTCTTCCAATATAAAATGAACCTTGCTTATCACGATGCAAAGTATGCCGACCTGTACGAAGAGACCATGTACAATGCCTTGCTTGGCTCACTGGATTTGGAAGGAAAGAATTTTTATTATACCAATCCACTTTCTTCATCACAGTCACGATATGCCTGGCATGTTTGCCCCTGTTGCGTTGGAAACATTCCAAGAACCTTATTGATGGTTCCTACGTGGACTTACGTCCGCGGTGAAAAGGGACTGTATGTAAATATGTTCATCGGCAGCACCATCCAGGTGGAGAAAGTGGCCGGAACGGATGTTGAAATGGTGCAGAAAACCGATTATCCATGGAGCGGAAATATTTCAATGATTGTGAATCCAAAATTATCGAAAGAGTTTACGGTGTATATAAGGGTTCCCAATCGCACTACAAGTGAACTGTATAAACCTGTGCCGGAAGTCAACGGTTTAAAATCTCTGAAAGTAAACGGCCAAACCATCACTCCAAAAATTGAGAACGGTTATGCAGTGGTCAAAAGAGTATGGAAAAAAGGCGATAAGATTGATGTAGTACTTCCTATGGAAATTCAAAAAATTACTGCTGATGAAAGGATTGAAGCAAACAAGGGAAGAATTGCCCTGCGTTACGGGCCACTTGTCTATAATGTTGAAAAAGCAGATCAGCCTAATATTGATCAGCCTATTGGCAATACGCCGTTGTCACTGGAGTGGCGACCTGATTTACTGAATGGGGTGATGACGATTAAAGGAACATGGGCAGATGGAACACCTTTGTTGGCAGTTCCTAATTATGTGCGCCTCAATCGCCTTCAACCCACTCCTTATCCACAATCGGCGCAGGTAACCCAGCCAACGCAAGTGAACCAGCCACCACAACCTGTAAACAGAACACCAGTTTCTATTGTTTGGATAAAAGCTCAATAAAGTTTCTCTAGCAAGAAGTGTTGTTGAAAATTTCACAGTAATTTGCAGACACCCCTTGTTTTTACGAGGGGTTTATTTTGTTTCATGCTTTCTATTCAATGTCTAATAACAGATCGGTCGGGTTGGCTTGTGTGTGCTTATACCTCCTATTGACTAAAAGCATTCATTTTTCACGAAGTTAACAGAGACATTTTTGTCTGCCGGGAAAAAAGAACAATTGAACTATGGTTGTTGAAAACGCAACGGGGTAAATAGTTATGAATCTATCGATGGATCTATGATATTTATTCTGTCAGGACTTATCCACTTGTCAAAGCAATAAAAGCAACTACTTATTCAATACAGAATTATCCAGGGCAGTTCCCGACAATTTGATTTCGTAAGGCCACTCTTCTTCAGGATTACCGGCTGTTTCTGTTGTTGATCTTCCGGCAGATACAGGCCAATGTTCATTTGGAGCTCCCATCACTACTAACCATAGATACTCTGTGTTTTTCGGCACTTTAAATTTTACAGTGCCATTCGCTTCCTTATAAACATTTGAATACGTACGGTTGCCATCTTTTTCATACGCCACGAATCCATACCGCCATCCTGCTTTATCAGCTTTCACTTTATTAAACCCTTCGCTTCCCGCAATGCCCTTAAATGAAAGCCTCAGTTTTGTTCCGGCTTTCGGAACCTGCAGTTTAATTCCATTGTAACCATAGTTCTGCGGGCAATTTGATTTCGCTATACGATACCATCCGTCTCCAACAGCAGCTAGTGCGGTCTTGTGTTGATTGGCGTAGGGCTTCGCCACTGTTTCAATGCGTTTGATGTCCCATGTAATAAAGCGTCGACACGCATCAAACATTTCATCATTGAGTTGTTCCTGACTCAAATTCGTTATGCGCTTATAAGTAGTAACGGGGTCCTCTCCTTCTTTTGTTGATTTTGACAGTTTCGCGAAAAATTCTATTCCATGTTTATTGGACCAATACTCCAATACATATGGCGAGTGATACATATTGGTGGGATGAAGAAAAGCATAGTGTGTTTTCTTCATGAAGTCAACAAGATGATAATTCTCAAAGGTCATCCATTCCGGATATACCTGCCATATGTATTGTGCAGACATTTCAGAAATAGCTCCTCTTGGGCCGGTTCCATAATCTGCCCGCATCATGTACTGAAATGAATGCCCTAACTCATGAGCCAGCGTACCGTAGGGCATTTTGCTCATCCTGCCGGGCGGCGTCCATAACATTCCTACTTTGTTATCGGTCCCTCCGCCAAATGCAGTTCCGCCTTCTCCATTCAAAACGTATAAAACCATTTTGTATTTATCAGTTAATGAATGGCCTTTGTCAACCAGTTTTAGTTGGTTTACATAATAATCGTAAAAACGTTCCAGTTCCTTAATGGCTTCTTTTTGATTAAAACGCTTTCTTTCGTTGGGATTGATAGAGGGATCGTTTCCAAACTCTTTATGCCAAAAAATAGCAAGGTTCTCACTTTCGACCATGCGTTTGAAGCTATAGTCGCTTTCGTCGTTCGAATAATCATTGTTTTCGGGAATTCGGTAGACTTTGGAAGGAATATAAAGTTCCTTTTGAACAATACTTTTATGGGTTTGAGGCAGGTCAATCGATCTGATCTGAGTGGTCGCTGAACTAATTACAATGGTTGATATCGTTAGTGCTGTGACAATATTTTTATTTATAATCATAGTGTCGATTTTTAATTCATAAAGCTGGCTTTGATCAAAAAATAAATTTATTGCTTCTATCGTTTAACAATAATGTACGTACGGTAATAGGTTAAAATCCGTGTTAGATTGGGTAATTTAATTCAAATGGTATCTGGTGAACAACGGGAGAGTAAATCCTAAAGAAATGGGGACATTAAATCAGATAAGATGAAAAAACTACATTGATCCGATCAATACACTAACCAAATTAGACCAAATAATGGTAATATTTAGTTTTAAAATGGTTTTAAAAAAAAGAAATCCAAAAAAAAAGAGTTATGAAAGTATCATAACTCTTTGATTATCAGGTGGAGGATATCGGAGTCGAACCGACGACCTCTTGCATGCCATGCAAGCGCTCTAGCCAGCTGAGCTAATCCCCCTAAAGAACGGCTGCAAAAATAAGTGTTCAGACAATATGGATGGTATAATAATTTCTCTACTTCCTGTCAAAATTTATAGTATGCAGAAAGGTGGCGAATCGAAAAAAATACGTCCGGCTCAGGAACAGGAAATGCCCGGCTCTCAGCAGGAGATGAAACCAAAGCCTGTAATTGAAAAACCAAAGAATGAAAATAAGCTGGAAGGCAAAGTGGCGTTGATTACAGGAGGTGACAGCGGAATTGGAGCAGCAGTGGCTATTTTGTTTGCACAACACGGAGCCGACATCTCGATCGTTTATTTAAACGAGCATGAAGATGCTGAAGAAGTAAAAAAGAAAGTAGAAAAAAATGGACGCAAATGTTTGCTGCTGCCGGGAAATGTTCGCGATGAAGAATTCTGTAAAAAAGCTGTCGAAGACACTGTAAAAGAATTCGGCAGGTTGGATATTCTTGTCAACAACGCCGCTACTCAAACAGAGCAAAAATCTTTGGAAGACATCAGCACCGATCAATTGAAGGAAACTTTCGAGACCAATATTTTCTCGCAATTCTGGATGAGTAAATATGCCCTCAGGCATTTAAAAAAAGGTTCTTCCATTGTGAACACAACATCAGTAACAGCCTACCGCGGCAGTCCGGGCC
>JAGIAB010000459.1 GCA_017745135.1 Flavisolibacter sp. | reverse complement strand
CCATATACATCCGCATAGTAATGACAAAGGCTTCCCAGGGCAAATGCATATTCGGTTGGAGTTTGGGCTTCGCTTAATAACGCTGTTACAAAATCGCCGCTGCGCACATAATGAACCAAGTTGGTGAACAGCTTGCTGCCAAATGTAAATTGAGAAAGGAGCCTTACCAATACCTGTTCAAATTCTAAACAGGTCAGGGACTTTGATCTAAAGTAGTTTTGAACCACTAATTTTCTAACCTAAAAATTGTGCGGTATGAGCAGCGGAGCGAATGAAAAAACAACCAGTCGTACAAAGATTTTTGAAACCATTTTAAGAAGTCCGGGGATGGGAGAGAGCTGCAAAATTGTCCTGAACCCAACAAGGCAAACGATTTTGCTTTTAGCCAGGTTAATCGAAAATGGCGTAGGGAAAAAAGAGGAAAAAGATAAGGATGAAATGCTTTCTTTTCTTCCTGAAGATGCATTAAATGAACTGAAAAGCATTTCAGAAGAACTTCTTAAGAAAGGAGGGCTGGTGGATTTTTATGAGCACATGAAACAACTGTGATCTTCATGCGGGATTTGTAAAACGAATGGTTTTAAAACGGCTGGATAGCGTTTTTGATTTTTAAAGAATCGAGTTTTTGCAGCCATCGGGGTAAGGATAAATTTTTTACCCGAATGAATAAAAAAAAGGGCTTAGAGCAGCCCTTCGTCAGCGAATGAAAAATAGGATTCAGAAGAAAGAATGATGTGATCAATTACTTTGATATCCAGGAAGGCTCCTGCTTGTTTAATTTTATGAGTAAGTTCTTCATCGGGTCTGGACGGCTTTAGCGACCCGGATGGATGGTTGTGGCAAAGAATGATGCTGACGGCGTTCACACGCAGTGCAGCTGTAAAAATCAGTTTAGGATCCGCAACCGTGCCTGTGACACCACCTGAAGACACATTGTAAATACAGATCACTTTGTTCGACCGGTTTAAAAATAAAACCTTGAACTGTTCAACGAGTTCCAGTTTTCCATCTTCCCATAATACTCTCAAAATATTCGCAGCATCTGTTGAAGACTGAACAACCGGTCTTTCCGATGCTTTTACTTTTGACTTGTATACCAGTTCCACTTCTGCAACTTTTGTTAGTGCTTCTTTGTTGAAATGCTGTTCCATAACTCATGATTTAATTGTTAGAAAATTGATTATGGAACTCCTCCGTCCTTCGCCTGCATTTGCGCAAGGAGGATGCGGAATAAATAGTCTGATTCGTAGTGGAAGTAGTTCGGGTTTATGCCGAACTCCTTGCAAGCATTTGAAGGCCGAAGGACGAGATTTGTGAAATGATGAAATGAATCTTTATTGAAACCCGCATGTTGTCACTTCAATTTCCTGTCCCGTGGCGCAAACCATCCTGTACAACTTCCATCTCTTAAAAAATAACCCCACCAAGCTGACGCCGCATTTTATTATCTTCAGCACTATCCGGCGTCAGCTTTTTTTATCGTAGAATCTAAAAGGCATCCCGCTAAAGGCGGGATGCCTGAACCAATTTAATTTAACATCAAAGCGCTGTCACCTTTCCTTGCAAAATCTTCACAGAGGCGAAAGGCTCTTTCGGTTCTTACTTGTGCGGTGCCTCCGAACAGGAGCGATTTGAGTTTGACTTCATCGTCTTTATAGGTTCTTACATTCTGGAAGTAACCTGTAATCGCATTATAAGCGCCGAAGACCGTTCCCTTTGTAGTCTCCAGTTGCTGCGAGGGATTGCTCATCGCATATTCAAAAGCAGCCTCGCAAACATTGGTGTAATGGGCGGAGAATTCACCGGCACTGCCCGACTGCAATTTTTGGAAAACTTCTTTGTTGGGAACCATGGCCAGTTGAATTAATCTTCTTACCTGCCCATCGGTTATGCGAACCTTTGCCCAATGGTTAAACGCATCTCCTAAATATTCCGAAAGCCTGTAAGAAATACCCATCACCTTATGTGCCCCTTCCAGTCTTTCTTTCGCGTTGGCCGTATGCCGGATCTTTACCGAGTTTGAGCAGTTTTTAAGTGCTGCATTCAGTGTGTTATTACATACAATCCGGACCGGTGTAAATGCGGCGGTTATGCTTCCGTAACCATCATGCGAGGTCGTTAAAAAAAGATATTGCTCAATTAAATCATCACTGCCTACTTTGATGTAGGCCGGAAGTTTTGCTGTTATAAAAATTCGTTCGCCCTTTCCGAGTGCGCCGGCAGTCTCGTACTGGATACTATCGCTGCCACCAACAATGGCATCAAAAAAAGAGAAAGCATCTTCGTTTTGTACTACCTGGTACTCTTTGCCCACAACGCCTAATACCTGCTCCGTATCGGTTCTTAGAGTAGCATAATAATCGGGAACGTGGATTTCGGGAATGAGTATACCGGTATCAGGATTTGCATTTTGATTTTCACTGTCGTAGGTAAATAATTTTCTTTTTTCTACCGTATAATCCAGCCCTGCAAAGCGTATTGCTTCCCTGCTGGTTGGATAATCCTGTACAATTTGCCCGAGTCCGTGCCAGGGTTTTTCTTTTACTGAAAAAAAGCTGTGCTTTCCTGTTCTTTCGTTGTAATGAAGATTGTGTGCCATACGATTTGTTTTTTATGAATTAAAAAAAGGGCACTACCTCCGGCGGGGTAGTGCCGAATACTCAAAATGGTAAATCCTCCTTTTTATCTTCTGTTGTAGTTGCTGCCGGTGCCCCAATGACGTCCACCTCTTTGCCATAGCTGTGAATTTTAATACTGTTGGCATGGCAGTTCAGTGAAGCTTTTGCATTGCCGTCTGAATCGGTGTAAGGAGTAACGAAAATCCGCCCGCTAATTTCAACCAGCGTTCCTTTCTTCAGGCGTTCTGCAATTTTGCTGCTGATCCAGTAAGAACAGTTAACGT
>JAGIAB010000458.1:2611-2902 GCA_017745135.1 Flavisolibacter sp. | reverse complement strand
CCCTTATTGAAAGTTCCACCATGGGCCGTTGTCCCATAGAGTTTGCCACTTACTTCTACAAATTCAGAACCGTAGGGATCATAGCCGCTATTCTGGAAGGTATAAATAGCCGTCAAACTGTTGGTTGAAGGATTGTATTTTGAAATAACACCTGTTCCATTTCCCGGAGTTATCCCATAAAAATTTGGCTGGGCTTTAGCGAGTAATACAAATACGAGTGAAAGCAATAAAAAACCAATCTGTTTTTTCATAAACAAGGGTTTAAGAATGAAAATTCAGGAATCGGTTAGC
>JAGIAB010000458.1:0-2601 GCA_017745135.1 Flavisolibacter sp. | reverse complement strand
GATTAGTGGGTATTGAGAGAAAACAAATATAAGGTGAAATTTATTAATTAAATAAATATTGTTAGAGTTAAAATCCAAACCGATCTAATGCTGTTTTAACTCTGTTTAATAAAAAAGGGCCCAAAAAAGGACCCTTTTCGTTTAAGTTTTCATCGGACTAATTTTTTAATTGTGTGATCTGCTGATAGTTCATTTTCAATAATTGCGAAGCATTAATTCCTTTTTGGTTCAAAGTATTTAATTGGTCCTTTGAAAAAATAATATAAATAAATTGAAGCGTTTCACCAGGAGCGGCACTATTTGCAACAATTTGTACAGAGCCATTTTCTACCTGGTAGTACAAATAAGTATTCCCAATTTGTGCAGGAAGTAACGTGCTGCTGTTATAACTTTTAGCGTATACCAAGACAAGGCCTTCGTTTGTTATGTCGGAAGAAATTCTATCGTCTGATAGAGAGGCTTTATAACTGCCTTCAGAAGAGCTCCAGTTTTCAATCGCCTTCCAGGATGAAGTTGTGCCTATGGTTTCAGATGATTGTGCAGCCTTAGTTTTAATATCATCTTTTTTGCAGGAAGCAAATGCAACAAGTGAAACCAGGCTTAAGAAAAGTATTTTTTTCATAGAATTATTTTTGAAGCAGGCAAAGTCTACGCTTTGCCTGCTGACATAATTTTTAGAGTTTTGAGATTTTTTTAGTTTCAATCCATTCGCCAATCTGTACACGAATAATATATACACCGGCTTTCAAATCGCCAATTGACAAATAGGTTTGAAGAGCGCCTGTTTGATTTTTTGACAGGTTGAATTCTTTTTGAGTAACACCGCTGATATCAATTACCTGGACTTTCATTTTACCAGTGTTTGAATTGTTCAGCTGCAGTACAAACCTGTCTTCAACCGGATTTGGATATACATTGAACTCAGTTGAAAGCACCGTCATTTCTTCCGCTGATTTTGAGGTTGCAGAAACAGTACCTGAAGCGTTTTCAGTCAGCATCCACCCATTAATATAGTTATAGGTATTCAATTTAGAGAGACTGATTGTTATCTGTCCATTGCTTGGAACGAGTGAGGTAAAGGCAGCTTTTGTGCTTGTGTTGTCATCGGTTTTAATATCAACAGATGTTGAGCCAATTGTAAATCTTGTAGTATTGTTAGAGGCACCGCTTCTGGAAGCATACAGTTCCAGGTTATAAGTTTTGCTGTTATCCAAACCTGAGATGGTAAGCGTTCGGTTGGAGGTTGAATAACTGGCGTACCTGATCACCTCACCAGGAGTCATAGTAGCAGTGTAAGAGGGTCCATTATCCGCCACTCCGCTTTGCTGGCTTAGTGTGGCAGAAACAGCAGAGGAAGTTCCATCGCTGTATTTAAAGGTTCCTGAAGAAAGCGAAGAAGCCACATTCCAGTTATTCCACTGGGCATCTGTGTACGCATTGGAACCACCATACACATTTACTTTAATGTACTTGGCAGGTGATGATGTTGCTGCCGCTGCGTTCACTGTGATATTGACGTCATCGTAGGCTGTAGCCCCCTGGTTGTCTGTTACAGTTAAGCGGAAAGTATAGGTTCCTTGTATAAGATTGCTTACAGTTGGACTGGCAATAGAAGTACTGCTAAAACTAAACTGGGAAGGACCATTGACTTTCGACCAGCTATAAGAAGCAATAGCGCCTTCTGCATCAGATGCTGTGGCACTGAGTTGAACAGAACTGACAGGAAGGGTAATGGTCCTGTCGGTTCCTGCATTTACTGTAGGTGGGGTATTTGTTGGTGCAAGCTGGCTGGCGGAGCCCGACGTGGTTCTTGTAAATTGATACATCCAATCCCACATGGTTTTGCCATTCGCTGTTTTTACCAGGCCACTATATACGTCATCCCATCCGCCATGTCCAACACCTTCTCTTATAGTAATCGATGCCAAACCTGGAACCAATGCATTTATCTTGTTTACCATGTCCTGGTTTTGATCTCTGTAGCTAACGTCAACATTTCCTACGACAGCCCATAACGGAGTTTTTGAGGTTTTCCACCAACCAATATTTGTTTTGTTCGCATCCTGAGTGGCACCAGACATTACTACGATTGCAGCAATTTTTTTTGCCAGGTTGGTATCAACATTTAATTGTGATCCATAAGCAGCCCAGCCACCAGCACTTAAGCCTGTAATATAAATACGGCTTTGATCAATATTGGGAAATCTGGCGATAGCATCATCCAATACTTGTTGAAGGTATTTTGGATCGAGACTGTAGGATGTGGCTTGAGGAGCTACCATGATGAAATCGAAAGAAGGCTTGTAACCATTTTTCAGAACTTTGGGTAACCCCGTATTGTACAAGGCGTTTATATTAGTGCCTGCCTCACCCATACCATGAAAGAAAATAACCAGCGGATATTTTTGAGAAGTGCTGAAGTTGGCCGGTTTATAAATTACTTCATTTAAATAGTATACGCTGGATCCGGGAAGTATATCTACTTTATCGTTGATTAAAGTTTGGGATTTTACAAATTGGAAGCTGCATAGTGATAACAGCAACCAAACAAAAATTCTTTTGGTCATAAAATAAGTTTTTCACAGGCGCTTTGTCCCGTTC
>JAGIAB010000457.1 GCA_017745135.1 Flavisolibacter sp. | reverse complement strand
GTCAGAGGTCAGAGGTCAGAGGTCAGAGGTCAGAGGTCAGAGGTCAGAGGTCAGAGGTCAGAACGATGATAGCGTTGCACAAGATAGGAAATGTAGGGAGTTGCCAGCGGCAAATCCTGTAGAAAGAGGAAATGTCATTATGTGATTGAAAGATCATACGGCAATAGGCAATGAAGGAATAGTGATCGTTATAGTGAAAGCCGAAAGTGGTGATAAGCGATACGAACGATGAACGAAGTGCGACGCAAGAGAAGTCAAATAGTAGCAGTGAAAGATGGGTTCATAAAAAATATTCAATAAGCAATGTTCAACGCTCAACTCTAAACCCCAAACACCTAACTCCAAACCGAACCTATCCCTCCAAATGAATCGTAAATATGATCATCCTGGATTGAATGCGGTCGATCACTCTTGAAAAACTTAGATTGGGATTGCGGTCATGGAGATTGTTTAAGCCATTACTGATTTTTAATTCCGGGGATATGGTTACGCTTTTACGATAAAAATTAAAACCAATCCCACCTTCAACGCCGTAACTGTATTTGCCGATCTTCACCTGGTCATCAGCCTTGCGCTTTTTGGCATTCGAAGCCAGATCGATATCGGCTTTCACGCCGCCGAGCATGTAAACCCGGAAGTTCCCTATGCGGTCGGATTTAAATTTAAGATCAAGCGGAAAGGTGGTTACAATGGATTCAACGCTTTTCTTGACATTAAAACCCTGATCAAAATCGCCGGGGTAATTAGGATTGAGCTTATATAAAATGGGACGATCGGTAAAGATCAAACCCGGGTTGAAGCGCAGTTCAAAACGATGCGTAAGATTTAAAGCAGCTACCAATCTTAGAGAAAGTCCCGGCGCATTTCCGGGTTCGGCAACCAAAATAGAATCCTGCTGTAAAAAACTTGGATCGTGTTCTATTTGAAACCTCGAGCGAACGGCAGAAAGTGAAAGTCCGAAATAATAAAGCTTGTTATCCTGCTCTTCGCGGTAAATTTCTTTTTGAGCAAATACGGAATCGGAAAAAATAAGGAGCAGGCAAAGTGCTAAGAAACAGTTCCTCCTTCTTTGGGCTTTCGTCCACTGTAAATACAACATATTCCTAAGCTTAGCGGTTTCCATGCGGTGTCGGAATAGCCGGTTTGTTTTAAAATAGTTTCAAATCGCTGACGGTCGGGAAAGGCTTTTGCAGATTCGTTCAAATATTTATACGCCTGTTTGTTTTGGTTAAACCATTTTGCCATCTGCGGCGCCACTATGCCCATATATAAATTATACAGGGCTTTTACGCCGGGAATAACAGGTTTGGAAAACTCGAGCACCACCAATTGTGCTCCAGGCTTCAACACTCTAAAAATCTCCTTCAGGCCTTTTTCCAGGTTCTCAAAATTCCGTACACCAAAGGCCACCATCACGCCATCAAACGAATTATCGGGAAAATTTATTGTCTCACCGTCGCCACCCAGCAATTCAATTTTCGTTCCAAGCTCTTCTTTTTCAACCTTTTTTCTCCCGATCTCCAGCATTTTTTCTGAAATATCAATGCCCACAATTCTTTCCGGACGAATCATTTTTGCAGCCATAATGGCCATGTCGCCAGTACCAGTAGCCACATCTAAAATAGTTTTGGGCTCGTCTTTCTTAAACATTTTAATGGCTTTTCTGCGCCAGCCAATGTCCGTGCCTGCACTTAAAAACCGGTTCATAAAATCGTAACGCGGGGCAATGCGGTCAAACATTTCACTAACCTGCTCTTTCTTGGAGCCTTCTTCGGAAAACGGCTTGATCTTATCGTGTTCAAATTGGGTCATGGTTCAATAATAGGCTTGCAAAGGTAACCGATGCCGCTTTGAGGAAATATGATTTAGGACATTTAGATATTTATTATTTATTATTTGGAGTTTGGGTGTTTGGGGTTTGTAGTTGAACATTGAGCATTGTTCGTTGAACATTTTTATGAGCCCATTTGCATTACTACTATTTATCGTCTCTTGCGTCGCACTCTTTTACGTTCAGTAATCCTATTCAGCATCTTACACGGTCGTTCATATAATCCAATGAACTCTAGCTCCTGTCGTCGAACATAAGAAAGTTTACTCCTTATCGCTAAACAACTGCTGCCTGAATTTCTGATAAAAGAAAGAAACAATCAACAACAGAACACCAAGTACCAAATAAGCAATTACTTTTTGTACAGTTGTAAACGTTAAGCTGTCTAACGCTATTAATTTACCAAGCGTAACTCCAATTAAAATGATGCCGGCCATCCGGGCTCGTACCGATCGCATTCGAAATCCCCAGGCAAAAACAATGACTGCCGTAAGCAGCCATAAAAAAGTTACGGTAAATCCATCCCAGTTAAAAGCAATGAACATCACAAACAAGGTTAGTGCAAGTGAGGATAAGAGTCTTGTGGTAAATAATTCTTCTTTCCACAAATTGTAAAGCAGCAATGCCTGCAGTGCCACAACAATTGAAACAGTAAATGTGATAAAGGCAAGATCACCGCTGGTTGCTTTTGCAGAAAATCCAAATTGGAACAAAGCGGCAATGTATAAAGCCACATTGTTCATCAGCAGTTGGTAGGCGTCGTTGACTTGCAGTGAACGCTTTTGAAAAAATTTGTACGACAGTACTGCAAACAAAAAAACAAGGAAAAAAAAGATCATGAACAGGGTGGCCGTCAACTTGAATCTTTCATCGTGCCGCATAGCAGCCCAACCAATGAATAAAATCCAGGTAATGATTTGCGCAACAATGCCAACGGTTTTCCAAAGCTTTTTAACGGATAAATAAATCACTCCAAGGTTGATCAATGAAATGTAAAAGAAAAAGAGATCGGCACGGTCGGCATTTTTGCTGATAAGAAAAGGAATTCCATAAGCGCCTACCAATCCCAGTAAGGC
>JAGIAB010000456.1:2687-5441 GCA_017745135.1 Flavisolibacter sp. | reverse complement strand
TGGAAGGGGGAATAGAGTAGTAGGGAATTGGAACAATATATCCGCCTTTATATTTCCTGTTCCTGAATAAATAATAATGATTGTTTGGATTATCTAAAGTAGCGATGTAAATATAGTTGCTGTCTTTGAAATCATAATTGCTGTACCAATCGTTATTGCGGGTTTGATAATCTTCTTTGAACAAAACAGTACCGTACGAAGTATTGTTATTGTTAGAATACGTTTGATTGTTGTTGTTGGAATACGTTTGATTGCTATTGCTGGTAGTATTGTTAGTGTTCGTATTCGGGTTGGTCCTAATGCCGGTATAAGAAGAAGCCCCTTTTGCAAATTCAGATTTATTGGCATAGGCGAAAGCAGAACTGTTGTTGCTGACCACATAATTTGTAAACTCCTGTGCTGAGTTGAATTTTTTTGATGTGGGAATATTGTCTTCTTCCAGCGGAATAACAGCAAGATTGCCGGGCTCGATACTTAAAACTTTATAGATGGCAAAACTTTTAGTGCCGTCATTATCTCTTTCTGCAACAAGATAAGTAGCGCCGTTATTAGTAACGGCGTAACCGGTTCCGGTTTCTTCACCAGCGCCATAATCCTCGTCATGGTCGTTATAAACATAACTGAACCGGTAATCGTCCACCCGGATAATTTTCAGATCGATCTCGTCCTGGTGCCAAGTGCCAACCAGGTTTTTATCGTACTTAACTTTTGTTCCTTCCAATGGAAATTTAGATTCATAGGGGCATCCCATGCAAAATACCATTACAGTAAAAAGAATAGGGATCGTTAGTTTCAGTTTGAAGTTTTGCGGTTTCATTTTTAATAATTAAGCAGTTGTGAAAGTAATGGTCAGTTGGGTACGGAATAATAAGGGTTGTTGGGTATTTTGTAGATTTTAGTTTAGTTGCGGCACGGCCAGGATAAGTGTTTTTGTTAGTTTTTTATATCCTGGTGTATTTTAAAAGTCTGGCCAGCTTTTGAGGCAGGAATGAAGCGGTTTCTAAAACAGGATGAGTTTTATTTAATGGGTCTTGATGTAGTAAAACTTTCATGGCTTCATAAACAGAGGGATATTGCAAATACAATTCATTTGGTTTTTCAAAAAAGATCTCTACGCTTTCTGCCCAAAACTCCTGCAGATCAGTATCTGCATAAGCAGAGTATAAATTTTTTTGACCGGCAATTTCTGTTTGATAGGCTTCTTTACAGGCAGTTAAAACATCATCATAGTTCCGGCAAAACCTCCTCGCATAATTGGCATCTATAACTACTTTCTGAAAATACAGTGCATGGCTCATTTCATGTAAGCCAACATTAGAGCCATCAGTTAAGTCTTCATTACCTTTCAAAAAATGGTTCCATGCCACGGTAATCATGTTGTTTTTTACATTCCCGGCAAGCACCTTAAAACCATCGCCAAAATATTCAGAAGGATAAATGCGTATGTATTTATAAAACGGAAGTAAATAATCGTCCAATCCAAAAGTCAATTGGATGGCCGCAGCACTTACCAACACCGGCATCTCCCTGTAACCTTCACCATTCTTAATGATAAAGATTTTTTTACGTATGAAGGTTTGCGTACGTGCTAAAAATTTTTCTCTTAGTTCGGGCTGGAGTGAGGTGTAGTAAGGATAATGCTTTTCAAGTATGGCTTCAATCTCACCCAGGCCAATGCTGTTGGATGTGCCGTTGTACACAATGTCTGTTGGATCTATGGCAGGATGGTTCGGTGTTTCCTGATTGAGTCCCAAGTTGGAATATCGTTCAATTCTTTCACCTCTGTTCCCGAGAAACAGTATGATGGCATAAATCAAAATGATTACAATGCCAACTGTCATTTTGAGATCAGCTTTGGTTCGTCTTCTTCGACACCATCTTCAAGCAATGGAATTTCTCCGATAGAAGCGCCGGCAATTCCTTTTATTGATCCATACAATCCTGAAGTGCTTAGTAAAACTCTTTCCAGTTGTTTTTCTCTTTCCTTCCAAAGCTTTTCCATTTGAATTCTTTCTTTGCTGATTGAATTTTTCATGGAAAGAAAACCTTCCACAATCGTTTCAATTTGCTGGCGAAATTCGTTGCCCGTGAGATAGGTATAAAGCATTTGCATTTTCTCGCCTTTGTTCTCCTCTGCTTTTTTTGTTTCAGCAATGCGAATGATCGTATGACGCAAAGCAGTAGTCAATGCTACCACTTCACTGAAAGAACAGATCCACACGCCGTCTTTTTCCCCAAAGCAATTCATGTCTTTTGGATAGGCTTGCGTAACAAGAATAGCAATGTCGGCTTGTTTATTGCGCATGTCCGTTTTCAGTTTTTCGATCCATGCCGCGTTGAATGCTTTTGTGCGTTTGCTTTCAAAAATAATTTTGCCACAATCAATGCCAATATGGTTGCGGACAACCTGTATGCAATCGGCGCCTTCAACACCCTTGCCTACTTCTCCTATACTATCGTAAGGAAAATAATCACGCAACATTTCTTCCAGTAAAAGCTCCTGCACTTCTCCCTGCAATTGCATGGAGCCTTGTTCGGCTTTACGTTTCATTTCTTCTGCCAGTTTCTGTTGATCTTCCAGCTTTTTCTCCAACTCTTTAAGTTTGAGCTGATATTCGGTTTCTTTCAATGAATTCCTGGTCTCTTCTTCTTTGCGGATCTGTTGTACAAGCCCGTTTCTTTCCTGCAATAATTTCTTTTGAAGAATAATTTCCAGTTCCTGCTCTTTGCTTTTTAGTTCCTGTTCTTTTTTTA
>JAGIAB010000456.1:0-2677 GCA_017745135.1 Flavisolibacter sp. | reverse complement strand
CCAATTCTTTTTGGCGGGCAGTTTTCAGTTTCTCTTCATTCTCTTCCGCAGATTGTTTCAGCAAACGCAATTGATTTTCATAATCGGAAGCAATGGATTTACGCAATTGTTGTTGCAGTTCCGATTCCAGCTTTAATTTTTCCTGCTGCAATTTTTGCTGGAACAATTCATTTTCTCTTTTCTTCTTTTCATCAAATGCTTTCTGATCTTCTTCCAGCTTTTTCTTGTCGTTGTTTATTTGTGACAGCGATTCCTGTAATTGCTTTTCGTAACGTTGTTTGAGCTTCTGCTCCACATCAGCGGACAAAACATTTTCAACATCAAATACAGTAGCACAATTAGGACATTTAATATTGGTTGCCATTCGCACAAATTTTTTACAAATTAAAGCTTCTTGACTAAAACTTTTAGCATCTGTGGAAAACTCTTGCCGGGTAAGGGTTTCGGCGGGACGAGAAAAATTTTTTGCTACTAATTTAATTTCGACTTTATCTTTGCGGCAGTTCTTTATTCAATCACTTATCAAGAAAGGCTGAGGGATATGGCCCGATGAAGCCTTGACAACCTGCCACAGTTTGTGTCTCACAAACTGCGTGCAAGGTGCCAACTCCATCTCGCAGGATTATTGCGGGACAGATAAGTCAGAATCATAGCTTCGCCCAAACTCCCTTAAAGGGACTTTAATAAAAAAGTGAAAGCTCTTCTGATTTATCAGGAGAGCTTTTTTTATTGCCCATCCCCAATGTGCATGTAAAAGTTCTCCTGGTAAAACTCATTTCCTCTCTTTCTGATAAGCTTATTAAAATTTAATTAACACCCCTAAGGCATGGGGAAAACTAAAAGAGATGAGCACTACTACACAAATCATTCATAGCATTCCGGTTGATCCGCTGACAGGTGCAATTTCAGTTCCTATTTATCAAACATCAACATTTGTGCAGGAAGCACCCGGCGTAAACAAGGGATTTGATTATGCAAGAACAAACAATCCTACACGACAGGTATTGGAGAACCTGGTTGCTGAACTGGAAGGTGGTTCAACAGGCGCTGCCTTTGCAAGTGGATTATCCGCTATTGATGCTGTAGTAAAGCTTTTAAAAACAGGTGATGAAATTATAGCTGTGGATGATATTTACGGTGGTGCTTTCCGATTGTTTACTCAGATCTATGAAAAGTTTGGAATCACTGTAAACTATGTCGATGCTACCAGTGCAGAAAATGTTTTCAATGCCATCACACCAAAAACAAAACTGATCTGGATTGAAACACCTACCAATCCAACCTTAAAAATTTCTGATATTGCTGCCATTGCCAAAATTGCCAAAGCATCCAATTGTTGGCTTTGTGTTGACAATACATTTGCTTCTCCTGCTTTGCAAAAACCTCTGACTCTCGGCGCTGATATTGTCGTTCATTCAGCTACCAAATATTTAGGCGGACATAGTGATTTGATTGCGGGAATAGTAGTAACAAAAGAAAAAGAATTAGGAGAGCGGATCAAATTCATTCAAAATGCAAGCGGCGCTATTCTTTCTCCTTTCGATAGCTGGCTGGTCATTCGTGGCATTGAAACTTTACCACTTCGCATTAAACAGCATTGTGCAAGTGCACAACAAGTCGCTGATTTTTTGGAACAGCATCCCGACGTTGACAAGGTTTATTATCCCGGTTTGAAATCACACATCAATCATGACATTGCATTAAAACAATCAAAGGGCTTTGGTGGAATTGTTTCTTTCACTTTAAAGAATGATACGGAAGAAGCGGCTATACAGTTCGTAACAGCAACAAAACTTTTCAAACTCGCTGAAAGTTTGGGCGGGATAAAAAGCCTGCTTTGTCATCCTGCAAACATGACGCATAAATCCATTCCTGCAGAAAAAAGAAGAGCAGCAGGTGTGGCTGATAGTTTAATTCGTTTATCTATCGGATTAGAAGAAGCGGAAGATCTCATCGCTGACCTGGAACAAGTATTTCAGCAATTACAACTGAAGCAAAATTTATTCGAAACCAACCATACTATCACAATTAAATAAAGTTTATGGCGGACTTAGTAAGAAAAAGAACGATCAAAACATTCTGGGATATTGATGCTACTATATTAAGAGCGATCCCTAACCCAACCAACGAAGCTTACGAAATCAAGATCAAAATTCCTGAGTTTACTTTTTTAGGAGTAAAGGAGCAACCTGATTTTGCAGTGCTTTATCTCACCTTTTACCCGGGCAAAAAAGTGATTGAATTAAAATCATTGAAACGGTATGTTTACCAGTTAAGAGATATTGTCGTTTCCTACGAAAGGCTCGTTAATATTTTTTACAACGATTTGATGAAGGTGTACGAGCCCGAGCGGTTACGATTAGTACTGGTATGCAACCCGAGAGGAGGCATCAGCTCAAAACTGACAATTGATTCCGACTGGAAAGTAAGAGGCGGAAATGAACGCTTTAACGATTGGAAAGTGAAAGATGAATGGAGTGTAACCATGTAATTACTTTAAAAACGAGATTATGACAGCACATAAAAAATTATCGATTGGCTTATTTGGGTTTGGTGTAGTGGGTGAGGGCATCTACCAGGTTTTGTTACAAACACCTTCGCTCAATGCGTCTATTAAAAAAGTTTGCATCAAGCATCCGGGGAAGAAAAGAAATGCAGATAGCAGCTTATTTACTAC
>JAGIAB010000455.1 GCA_017745135.1 Flavisolibacter sp. | reverse complement strand
GAAGAAGCCGCAAAAAAACTTCACAAGAAAATAGCATAGACAAAAACGCTCCGGATTCCGGAGCGTTTTTGTCTATGCTATTTTCTTGTGAAGTTTTTTTGCTGCCTGCAACAGTGACAAAGAACCCACCCAAACAGAGAATAAAGACACAGTTGTAAAAAGTATGAGTGCCCCTGTTGATGAAAAAGAGAAAAAAACAGAGGAATTGAAAAAAGCACCCCAGCTTACAATTGAACAAATGAGAATTTTGTTACCACACGAGCTGGATAGCGCTACCGAAAAAAATTACCTCGCCAGTACTCAATTTGGTTACGGTATTGCTTCAGCAGAATATCCTAAATCGAAATCCAGGGTAATAAAAGTTACTTTATACGATTGTGCCGGTGAAATGGGCCCGGCGAATTATTTTGAAAACTACTGGGACAAACTGAATGTCAATAGCCAAACAGAAAATGATTTTATCAGGACGGTGGATTTTGAGGGGGGCCAGGCTGTTGAGACGTATAAAAAAGACTTGAATCTTTCCACATTCACTTTTGTGATGCGTGACAGGCTGGTCATTGTTATGGAAGGAAAGAACATAAGCTCCGAAGCACTGGAAGAAGCCGCAAAAAAACTTCACAAGAAAATAGCATAGACAAAAACGCTCCGGAATCCGGAGCGTTTTTTTATTTCAGCACTTTCAACTCTTTTCCGATCCGTGTAAACGCATCAATGGCTTTATCTAAATGCTCCTGCTCATGTGCAGCACTGATCTGAACTCTTATTCTTGCCTGTCCTTTTGGAACCACAGGATAGAAAAAGCCAATCACATAAATTCCTTCCTGTAATAAAGCATCTGCAAATTTTGCTGCTAATACAGAGTCATATAACATAATTGGAACAATAGGATGTTCGCCCGGCTTGATATCAAAACCAGCTTCGGTCATTTTATTGCGGAAGTATTGGGTATTGTTTTCGAGTTTATCTCGTAACGCCGTCGTTTCACTTAACAAATCCAATACGGCAATGCTTGCACCGGCGATAGATGGCGCCAATGTATTTGAAAACAGGTAAGGCCGGCTTCTTTGGCGAAGCAGTTCAATGATCTCTTTTCTTCCGCTGGTAAAACCACCGCTTGCACCGCCTAAGGCTTTGCCTAATGTCCCGGTGATGATGTCAATTCTTCCCATCACACCTCTATATTCGTGCGTGCCACGTCCGGTCTTTCCCATAAATCCAGATGCATGGCTTTCATCCACCATTACAATCGCATCGTATTTATCAGCTAAATCACAAATCACATCCAATTGCGCAATCGTTCCATCCATACTAAATACACCATCTGTTACAATAATCCTGCTTCGAAGATTTGCTGCTTCTTTCAGTTTCGCCTCCAGGTCTTCCATATTGTTGTGCTCGTAACGATAACGTTGGGCCTTACACAAACGAACACCATCAATAATAGAAGCATGGTTCAATGCATCCGAAATAATGGCATCCTGCTCATTGAACAAAGGCTCAAACACACCACCGTTCGCATCAAAAGCAGCTACATACAAAATGGTGTCTTCCGTTCCTAAAAATTGGGCGAGCTTTCTTTCCAGTTCTTTATGAATATCCTGGGTTCCGCAAATGAAACGCACACTGCTCATTCCGTATCCATGCGAAGTGATGTATTTATGAGCCGCTTCAATGGTTTTAGGATGAGAGGAAAGTCCGAGGTAATTATTGGCGCAGAAGTTCAGCACCTTTTTACCATTTACGGTTATTTCTGCCCCTTGAGGCGAAGTAATAATTCTTTCAGTTTTATAAAGTCCGGATGCTTTGATCTCTTCTATCTCGTTTCTTAATCGTTCAACAAATTTTTCGTTCATAACAAGCATTTAATGCGGCAAAGATACGCCCCCTGTCCCCCGGTGGTGGGGGATCCCGATAGCTATCGGGAAGGTCGGAGAGGCTTTTGTTATTCGGTAGTTCTTTGAGGAAAGAAGTCTGAAGTCAGAAGATTCTACTTATTTGAAATGAGTTCTTTAAATAAGGTTGATGATTATATAGTCATCTGCATTACTACTATTTGGCTTTTCTTGTGTCACACTCTTGTACATTCGGTAATTCTATTGAGCATTGCGGAAGTGTCCCTATTGATGGAAGATTCACAACCGTTGTGGTTTATTATAGCTCCGTAGGAGCGAAACCTTGGTAGGAAAAGAATCGTCCAATGAATACACGGCTCCGTAGGAGCCGAACATTAAGACCGACGAATAAATGAATTATTGATAATAGTAGGAATAGTTGTACAAGCAAGGGCTGTGCACAGCTTCCCTCTCCATCGAAGATGGAGAGGGAGTTAGAGGGTGAGGTTGTACTACGAATTGAATAAATAGTAATACCAGTAGTGAACATCGAATATGATGATACTAGTTTTGAACGTACACGAGTGCGAGGCAACGAAAGTCTCATAGTAGCAATGGACGTTTGGTCCATAATATTCATTTTACAAAACACAAAGTTTTTAATTGAGCCGATTTCATCAAACATAAAAATTCCTTCCTCAACTTCATTGTACATAATTTTGCCACCTCTATCTCATAACCATGCAAACAGATTTTTTAGTTATCGGTTCAGGAATTGCCGGATTAACCTATGCTTTGAAAGTGGCGCAGCATTGTCCTGACAAACAAATTACCGTTATTACCAAAGCCACTCCCGACGAAACCAATACCAAATATGCTCAGGGCGGAATTGCCGTAGTAAACGACCTGGAAAATGATAGCTTCGAAAAACATATTGAAGACACTTTAATAGCCGGCGACGGTTTGTGCAATAAAGAGGTTGTTGAAATTGTAGTAAAGGAAGGACCGGCAAGAGTGCAGGAAATAATTGACTGGGGCGCACAGTTTGATAAAGATGCCGAAGGTGATTATAAACTGGGAAAGGAAGGCGGTCACTCTGAATTTCGCATTCTTCACCACAAGGACATTACAGGCTTTGAAATGGAAAGAGCCCTGCTGGAGGCTCTTGATCGCAGTCCGAACATTCAAATTATTCGCCACTGTTTTGTAATTGATATTATCACACAACACCATCTCGGTTACCTGATAACAAAATCCACTCCTGATATCTGTTGCTATGGTGTGTATGTACTCAATGCAAAAAACAACCGCATTGAAAAGATCCTATCAAAGATTACACTGCTGGCAACAGGTGGCAATGGACAAGTCTATCGTACTACCACCAATCCTTTTATTGCAACAGGCGATGGCGTAGCGATGGTGTACAGGGCCAAAGGAAGAATTGAGAACATGGAGTTCATTCAATTTCACCCGACAGCCTTATATGAAGTTGGTAAAAGAGGCCAGGCATTTTTAATTACAGAAGCGGTTCGTGGCGATGGAGGAATTCTTCGCAATATCAATGGCGAAGCCTTTATGGAAAGATATGATGCAAGAAAAGATTTGGCGCCGAGAGACATTGTAGCGAGAGCTATCGACAATGAAATGAAGATTACCGGTACAGAGCATGTTTACCTCGATTGCCGCCACA
>JAGIAB010000454.1:2675-2922 GCA_017745135.1 Flavisolibacter sp. | reverse complement strand
GCAACCGGCGAGGTGATAATGAAGTTCACCTTGTTCGTATATGGGTTTGGATACACCGAAACTTCTGCATCAACCGGAGCTTGCTGAATTTGTTCCTGCTGCCTTACTGTAACTGGCATCGAGGCACAGGTACCACTGGTTGTTTGAGTAACCAGGGCTTTCCCTTTGTCAAATCCAACATTGATTGCATTGAGTGCGTCATTCATATTGGAGGCACTGATAGAAGGAACAGTGCCACCCAATACCC
>JAGIAB010000454.1:0-2665 GCA_017745135.1 Flavisolibacter sp. | reverse complement strand
ACAATATGGAATGGTTTGAGTAGACGCAAAACCTCCCGGCTTAGATGAACCACAATCGAGGTTATAGAATGTCAAAACATTTCCTGTCAGTGTAACATCCTTCAGGCTTGCAGAGCTTTTTACATTGAAAAATAAAGTCATGGTTTGCGCAAGCAAATTGTTATTGATATTTACGCTTGAAATGGGTACTGCCGGCCATGTGAGCTTATTGTCGTAAGAGGCAGTTGGATAATACGTTATACAAGAACTTCCGGATTTGGTTTGACAGGTTGCATCCAAATATTTCGGCGTACCACCACCCGGTAACATAACAAAGATATTAGGCTTGGAGCCGGTAAGATCAGTAGTCTTGAGAGTAAAGCTTCGTGTGCCCACACCAAATACCTTGTCACTGCCACCGAGAGCAGCCTGCATTAAAACCAAAGCTGTTTTGCCATTACAATTCTTACCATTGACATTACCATAGAAGCCCTGGGTTAACGTGGCATCGCAAATAGCAGCAATTACGGTAACACAGGAAGAAGTTCTTGAACAACCAGTGGCGACATTCACAGCAACGATCCTGTATTCGCCTGCAGCCAGGCCAGTCCAGTTTAAGGCCATTCCGGTGCCTGCTTTCGTTCCATAGCTCGAAGCACCATTGCAAGATTGCAATGTATAATTGATACCGCTGGCAGATGTTGCTAAGGCTATCGTTCCATTAGACGTGCCTTTGCAGGTTGGCGCGGGAGTTATGGTACCGATGGATGGCAAAGGATTGACACCTACGGTAACACAGGAAGATGTATTGGAACAAGTTGTTGACGTATTAATAGCAACAATCTTGTAACTACCAGCTCCAAGGCCTGGCCATGTCAGCGTTCCACCTGTACCTGATTTTGTACCATAGCTTGCTGTCCCATCACAGCTTTTCAATTCATAATCAGTTCCCACAACTGAATTAGCTAAACTTACCGAACCATTAGACTGACCATCGCAGCTATTGACAGGTGTTACCGAACCAAAAGCCGGTAATGAGTTCACATGAAGCGTAACAGAAACAGGATCTGACTGGCCGCAATCGTTGGAGAGAATAGCATATGCCTGCGTACCATCAGCAGCTAAAAAATTCTTTGGGTCACTAATGGCCACATCGTTTGCGTCATACCATTGAATGGATGTATAGTTTGATCCGATTGAACTGCTGCACTGTGTTAAATCAAATGTGGCTGTACCTCCACCGGGGGTGCTCTCGCATAATGGAGCCGGACTGCAACTTCCGCTAACCGGGAGGTTCGTACATTCTTCTGCAAGTCCTACCCTTACACTTCTATCGCGGTGTCCGGCAGATCTGCCGTTCAGGGTTAAGGTTCTCATGTGATAGGGCGAACCGTGTATTCCACCGGCACCATCATTAACACCAGGATAATCGCCGTCAAGAGCTAAATGACCGCCCCATAAAATCACTACATTTCCTCCGCCTGCAGGAATTGTAAAATTAATAGTAGCTGAAGTAGAACTATTTTTTACACCTGGATTGCCTTCCACAAAATTTACTACAGTGATCGTTCCTCCAATTATATACATAGTACCTCCCGGGAAACCAGTCTGTGAAAAATTATAGGGGGACAAATCTCCAAATCCGCTTGAAGGGAATGGAGTGTTGATCAATATGTCGGCAGCAGGATTCGTATTGTCATCAAACTTTGCTGTTGTGTTGAAATCGCCCAGGTAATCAATAGCATGGTTTGCACTACCGGAGCCGGTTATATCATAGCTAATGGTAACCGTGTTATTTCCTTCCGGCAAGCCCTGGAGAGTCAATCTATATGGAACTGCATTGCCCTCCTGGTAAGAGACATGTTCATTACCATTTTGCCACTGTTTTTTTACGAGGCTGTATTGTTCGAGCTGTACTGTTTGCGCTTGTACTACAAAGCACAAAAGCAATGCAATAAAGCTGGCAAGCATACGTGTTCGTCTCCACTTTGAGAATTGTTTTTTTTGATTTGTACTGTTTGTCATGTTGTTGAAATTTAAAAGCGATATTGAAAAAAGATATTGCTGTATAGGAAAGGCCAGCCTATGGGCAGCCGAAGAAGCACTTCTATTGTGCCTACTTACGCATGTATGTAAATAGAGAGCAAGCATCGCTTCTACGCACATGGGTTTAATGATCTACCGTCTTTAACAGCCATTAACCAAACGCATGAAACAGCGTTAATTGTCCGAGGCCTGAAGCCGGTAATCATGAAAAGCTAATTACTGTACTTTGATTTGGCTATCCAGGATAGAAAGATGAGAAGTTTGCATTCGATAGAGTAAGAAAGCAGTTAGTCTTTATAGGGAGTGAGGCCAATCAATGAATGCATTTTATCCAATAATTCCTTGCAAACAAATACCTTTTAGAGGTATTTTTTATTCCAGGCTTTGCAAATGTTCTAAAGAAATATGGTTTGGGAATTGCGTTTCTGTTAGGTATAATCGAATTTACGGTATTTAAGAATTTCAATAAACAATTTGACAAGTTTTTTTATAAAGTATTTATTGCAGTTGATCATTCTTTTGCAGCAGGAGTCGTTCGCAGAATAAAACTAATTCTCCGAGTGAGTTTCTCCACGTTTATACAAATCAGCGTCCTGCTTATCGATCACATACATCATAGCTTTACCAGGGCTTCTATGGT
>JAGIAB010000453.1 GCA_017745135.1 Flavisolibacter sp. | reverse complement strand
AATACAATGGATTCTCTCCTATTTTATTACCCATGTTGATTGCAGGTGTAGGAATCCTGTTTTCAATTGTTGGAACCTGGTTCGTACGCATCAGTGAAAGTGCTGGCATTAATACTGGCGTTGTTCAAAGGGCTTTGAATATGGGTAACTGGGGTTCTATTATTTTAACTGCCATTGCATCCTATTTCCTTTGCCAGTTTATTTTGCCTGATCAAACCATGGCATTAAGAAACTTCCCTTTTACTAAAATGGATGTTTTTGCAGCCATTGCCGTAGGATTGGTTGTGGGAACTTTAATGAGCATCATTACTGAATATTATACCGCCATGGGCAGACGCCCTGTTTTGACCATTGTTCGTCAATCCGGAACCGGCCATGCTACAAACGTAATTGGTGGTTTGGCAGTAGGTATGGAATCTACCCTTCTGCCAATTTTAGTTCTGGCAGGTGGTATTTATGGATCATTTGCTTTTGCAGGATTGTATGGTGTAGCTATTGCCGCTGCAGGTATGATGGCAACCACTGCTATGCAATTAGCTATTGATGCTTTTGGACCTATTGCCGACAATGCCGGTGGTATTGCCGAAATGAGTGAGCTGCCGAAAGAAGTTCGTGAAAAAACAGATACGCTCGATGCAGTAGGAAATACAACAGCAGCCACAGGTAAAGGTTTTGCCATTGCCTCTGCTGCCTTAACAGCCCTGGCTCTGTTTGCAGCTTATGTAGGTGTGATCAACACCAATGGTTACTATATGGAAGGCATCAATATTTATAAGGCTAATGTACTGGCCAGTTTATTTGTTGGCGCAATGATCCCTTTCATTTTCTCTTCATTAGCTATACAGGCAGTTGGAAAGGCCGCTATGAGCATGGTTGAAGAAGTTCGCCGCCAGTTCAGGGAAATACCCGGAATTATGGAAGGCAAAGGAAAGCCCGAATACGATAAATGCGTAGCGATCTCAACAGATGCGTCCATTAAAAAAATGTTGGCCCCCGGTGCTATTGCTATCCTTTCTCCTTTAGTCATGGGTTTTCTTTTAGGCCCTGAAGCCCTGGGAGGATTTTTGGCCGGAGCTACGGTGAGCGGTGTTTTAATGGGAATGTTCCAGAATAATGCCGGAGGTGCCTGGGATAATGCCAAAAAAAGCTTTGAAAAAGGTGTTGATATTGGTGGTCATAAATATTACAAAGGTTCCGATCCGCATAAAGCATCGGTAACCGGGGATACTGTTGGAGACCCCTTCAAAGACACATCCGGACCGTCAATGAACATACTTATTAAACTAATGTCTATTGTGTCTTTGGTAATTGCACCTACTCTTGCAAGCCTCCATAACAATAAAGAGCAAAAAAATCCTAAAACTGATGCAGCGATTTCAAAACCAATGGAGTCTATTATTTCGTCTGCGCCTGAAACCAATAAAACAAATACAATTTATTTAAGATAGTTCTGCTTTGTGAGAGACAAAAAAGTTCCCCGCTCCTGCTTAGGCGGGGACTTTTATTTTCGCCCTGTCCGTCTGAAGGGTCCCGATAGCTATCGGGATAGGTTGGAGAGGCTTTTATTATTTGGTAGTGGTTTAAAGAAAAGAAGTCAGAGGTCGGAAGTCGGAAGTCGGAAGTCAGAGGATACTACTTTATTTAAGTTAGTTCTTTAATTCAGGTTGATGATTATGTATTGATCTGCATTGCTACTTTGATCGTTTGTTGTGTCACTCACTTCTGCGTTCCGTAATTCTATTCAGCATTACACAAGTGGTCGTCATGGAAATGAATAGTACATGAAACGTTTTGGCTCTCTTATAGCTCCGTAGGAGCCGAACATTACGATCATTGAATAAATGAATCGTTGATAACAATAGGAAAACCTGTACAAGCAAGGGCTGTGTGCTACTTCCCTCTACAGCTTCGCTGGAGAGGGAAGTAGGGGGTGAGGTGGAATTAGTAGGAAAAGAAGCTTGTATTCCGTAAAGACACTTGCATGATGCCCAATAGAATTACTGAACGATGCAGAGAGTGAAACAACGAACGATGCCAGCCAATGAGTTCGACTATATGATCATCCAAACATTTTAATATTCGCCTTCTCTTCTTTCCTTTCCCGGCAACCAAAGTTCCTTTGCGCTGCCCGCTTTTACTGTGGCTCGTCCTTTGTTAGCCCTCCCTTTATTTTAGAAAGAGGATGGCTGAAAGAAATCAAAACTTTGAAGAAAGAAGCTTCACATTGCAGCGAGGGAATTACAAGATGCAAAACATTAGCCCTCCACCCGGCGCCTTCACTGCGCTGGCTTTGGCGATGAGAGAGTAATGATTATACCATTGGGAACAAGATAAATTTCACTCATAGAAAAGGAGAATGCAGAGAGATTATCTCACAGATTTCACGGATACTCACAGAAGTTTTCATCTGTGTAAATCTGCGTAATCTGTGAGAACTTTTTTCTCTGCGTCCTCTGCACCTCAGCGTGAAATAAATTTTTCAAACGGTTTTGTCCCAGGTTGTATATCATCACAGATTAGAGAACCGGGAGGTCATTGTTATTCATTACCGGTGTCCCTGCTCTCTTACACAAGGCTATGAGAGGAGGCGGACATGAAAATACCTTCGTCAAAATCACAAAGAGTCTTTAGCAATTCAAAGATTCATCATGGCACAAAGCACAGATGGTTCGTTCCTCACCATGACAAGCAAAAAACATTACTGATTGTACAACTTATAATTATTTGAGACTTGTAAACAGTAAACAGTTTTACTTGTCATCCCGAAGGATTGCCTGTCCCGCAAGGGGGGAAGGGATCTGTGCTGAATCTTGTAGGAAATGTTTGAAATAGTAAGACCATTTGTGACTTTGATGATAAGAATTACCGAACGATGAATCTCGCCTGAGGCGAGACGACGCAACAGAAGTCAAATAGTAGCATTGAAG
>JAGIAB010000452.1 GCA_017745135.1 Flavisolibacter sp. | reverse complement strand
GTGCAGAATACATTCCCCACCCATTTCTTCAATTTTAGTTTTAATGGCAGTATCTGCGTTTCTTGCTACAAGACTTATCCTTGCACCTGCCGATGCCAACTTTAATGCTGTTTCTGCTCCGATACCGTACGTGCCACCGGTGACTAATGCTATCTTATTCTTTAGTTCCATTATAGATGAAATTATTTATGCTTATGTTTTTACGCCTCCAAAATTCTCCAAACATCTAAAGTGGATTTTTTTTCCGGAATAACACTACGTAAACGTTTGCATAGAACTGTAATGAAAAACCTATTTTTATTTTTATTGTTCATTTTAAGATTTCGTTCGCCGCAATGAGTTATCGCCAGCTTACCTTAAAGGATATTGCAAAAGAGCTAAACACTTCTGTAGCCACTGTATCAAGAGCACTGAAAAATCATCCCAGCATTAGCGATCAGATGAAAAAGAAGGTTATGCAGCTGGCAACGGAGCTGAACTATCATCCCAATTCGATAGCAGTTAGCTTATTGAAAAACAGGAGCTACACCATTGGCGTCATTGTACCTGAAATAGCTCATAATTTTTATTCAATCGTAATGGAAGGAATAGAAAATGCCGCCATCAGTGCTGGTTACAATGTATTGTTTTGTATGTCGAAAGAATCAAAGGAAAGAGAAGTAAATGTATTAAGCACTTTGCTCCATAGCCGGATAGATGGATTGCTCATTGCGCCATCGAAAGAAACGACGGACTATAAACACCTTGAAACACTGTTCAATCGTGAGATGCCCTTAATTTTCTTTGATCGTCATTGTGCAGAAATACCTACCTCAAAAGTATTGGTGGATGATTATAAGGGCGCCTTTAAGGCTGTAGACCACCTGGCTTCCGTGGGCTGTAAAAGAATTGCTCACATAGCAGGGCCCCAAAACCTTTCCAACAGCCAACAGCGACTGAGCGGTTATATCGATGCACTAAAAGCCTTAAACCTGAAACAAAATGACAACTACATTGTAACAAGTGACCTTACCAAAGAAAGCGTGAGGACATGCACTACAAGGTTGCTTGAAATGAATGAAAAGCCGGATGCCATTTTTGCTTACAATAGTTTTCTTGCCTTTGAAAGCATGCTGATAGTAAAAGACAAAGGACTGAAGATTCCTGATGATATAGCCTTTGTAGGCTTTGCCAATGAACCCATGATTTCCTATATAGAACCTTCGTTAACTACTGTTTTACAACCTGCCTATCGTATGGGCCAGGAGGCAGTGAAACTTTTCTTCAACCAGTTAAATAGCAACGCTAAAAAATTTGCGCCCGAAACGTTGATACTGGAAACAAAGCTGTTGGTAAAAGCATCAAGTCGAAGAAAAACATGAAAATAATCACTGGACCTTCAGAATAACCGATGGAACGCAATTGCTTTCCTGATAGTTCCAACTTTGCCATAAAATATGTCTTTGGATACCATCGATACCATTTCGATTGATATTCTGTTGCGTCGCAGTGTGTTCATCGTTCCGTAATTCTAATCAACATCTATTCCGAAAAGCAAACGTCCTCCCCATCAATATCAAGAGGTTGTTGATTTGGTTGATATCTGATGTCAGGTAAACCAGATTGCTGATACAGTTGTGGCAATTCCAGCTTGCCCTTGCACTACTGTTTTTGAGAAACTCTTTCGATTTTAATTCCTTTACTTTTTGTTAACTGTGTTGTGCCTAACTGATAAATGCAGCTTTGCTATAAGCTTGATTTTTTTTAAAATTTGAGTTGCAATAAGTTATAGTAGTCCAATTACTTCACATTTTTTTCACTAAACTAAAATTGGGAAAAATTGCAATTGATATTGAAGACCCTATACAAGCAATTGAACCCGATAAGTAACCACACTTATTCATTAACCCCAAAAAGTCAGATTATGAAAGTTGAGACTAAATTAATTAATCAAAACCCGTTTAGATCTTCTTTATCTTGCCGTGCAGAACCATTATAAGGAAAGTGAACAATGGCATAAAACTTATTCTGTCCATTGTAGCCTCCTTTCTTATGCTTGAATGATGGCACTTTTTCCAAACTCTCCACGACGTCACGCTTTTTGCAAAGTACTCTTGTGCCGATCACATTATAAAAGTTAGATTACAAAGTCAAAACAATATATGCCTCCTGCTAAACCTTTACTTCAGTTTTTTCAACTGGATATTTTTAAAATCAATTGGATGTCCTTCACTTTGTAAAGCTATAAAACCAGAGTTAAGAGACATACCCGGCTTAAAAATGGCTTTATCGTAACCATTTACAATCCCCCCTCCCATACTGGGTTTACTATATTGTAAAACGGTGTCGCCATTAATGATATGAGTGACCAGCGAATCACCCAAAACAATTAATTCTGCATGTACCCATTCATCTTTATCATAAGTTTTAGAAGTTGAATTAAGGCAGTGTCCATTATATTGTTTTCCCTGGTATACGATCTCCGTTCCGGGAGAACACATATTGCCTGTAGGGCGGGGTTTCCCATCTCCCAAACCAGCCAGGAACTGCATTTCAATGGATATCGGCCAATCCTGTTCTTTTAAAATGGTATGCGGATCCTGTGAATGAAACATGACTCCACTGTTCAGCAATGTGTAAGAAGGGGCGCCTTTTTGGTGCGTTCCGGTAAAGTGATAATCTAATTTCAAATGATAGTGTGAGAAAGGCACTTTATAATAAAGATGTGAAAACTGGTCATTGAAATCTCCATATTGATCATACCGTACTTTAATCATCCCATCTTCAACACGGAACGTGTTTCCAAAATTTACTCCTGTTTCGTGGTGATGAACTTTTACGATCCAGTCATTTAGATCCTTGCCGTTAAAAAGTTGTATCCACTCCTTGTCGTTTAATAATTTACGAGAGCCCGTACATCCGATAAATAAGATGCCAATAATAACTGCC
>JAGIAB010000451.1 GCA_017745135.1 Flavisolibacter sp. | reverse complement strand
AATTTGTTGTATGGCCAGTTGAAAGTCCGGGCTGTTATAGGCAACATTTTTATTCGGGAAATCAAGTGTGAAATCGAATTTTGGACGGAAGAGATTGCCGGTCAACGTTGCCAGTACATTCACATCGTCTCTTTGAGTGGTTAAGCTCTTGCCAAGCAATCCGCTTGTAACCAATGGGGCAAAGCTTACCTCCTTTGCTGTGTATACTGCTTCAAGGTGCACAGTGGCATCATAAGCACCTCCGTCCCAAATAATGTAGTTATCACCTTCTTTTCTCAGTTTGAAAGGAAATTTTTTGAGCGACTGGAATGTATAATTGTATAAACCTTCTTCAATATCGTAGCGTCCACGAATGTTCAACGGTTCAAATGTTCCTGACGAAATGCGAAGATCGCCTGTTCCTTTCCCGGTGATGGCATCACCGGTCAGGTCATCCAATATAACCGTAATTGTAACCAAAGGATTGGCTACAAGGTGAATGTTATACGTCATATTGAAAGCTGCTGCAGACGAGGAGACGACCATCTCCCTACCATACTTTCGTTCTACCATAAAACTGGCATCGCCGCTTTCTCTTGAGCGTGATGGCGGCATGGTGATGCTGGAAGGAGTAATGTCAGAAGCCTTCATGTCAACTTCCATGTACATATCGTTCTGCGGACCGGTCAATATAAACGAACCTGTTCCTTTGGCAGCTCCATAAAATGTCTGGTTGTCGTTGATTGTTGTATTCAGCAGTTCAAATTGCCTTGATTCTGTTTCAACCACGATGTCGTAATTCATACTGGCAAAGCCATTGTGTTTAATGCCGCCTTTTACAATAGCTGCGTTTCCATCTTTATCGCGGATGCGAATGTTGTTCAGATCAATAAAATCCTTTTTCAATTCAATTTCCGTATCATCAATCTTATAAGTTACCTGTGTGTAATTGACTTTGAAGCTGGCATCATGCACTTTTGCTTTTGCCGTAACCGATGTATTTCCATCCTCTATAATAAAATCAAGGTTTCCTGTAACATAGCCGGTGATATCAGAGAATACAGTATTCAAAAAACGGTTCAGCAGGTTTAATTTAAAGTTGGTCAGCCGTGAATGTGCCTGAACAGTCGTCACACTGTCTTTGAGGTTCAGGGCTACATCTACATCCACATAATGGTCTTTATCGAAATTGTTGGCTTTAATAGTAGCCTTACCTGTTTTGTTATCATAAACGAGTGTAGCACGAACATCGCCAATAGAATCATTATCCAGCCTTAACGCATTTATGGTGAGGTTGGAATGGATGTCAAATCTTTTCTGTGGATCTTCTATGGTTGCCTCTCCGTTCAATAGGCCTTCAATGCGAATATCTTTGGTAAGAAAAGGAGAGATGTCGCCCACATTTACATTTTGGAAAGCGATCCGCAGATTATTCCAATCGCCAATGGCATCAGGTTCGGTCCACAATCGAATTTCCTGGTTGGATTCGTGTAGCGTTACCCCTCCGTGAACAATGGTGTTCTTTCTAAAATTGAGTTCCCCGCCTTCTTCTATGGTCCATGTCTTTCCATTCAATACAAAACTCGATGGATGAAGAAGAATGGTTGCGCCATCGCTGAATGTCCTGATCTGTGCGGAAAGGTTGGCCTTGTTGATGACCTGGTTGGAAGAAGTATTGATCGTTACATCCGATACATCGTTCTGTGCCTGGATAGTGAACGCGGTTTGGGGAAACATCAGGCTGTCACCAATTTGGGCATTTCCCAAATCGCCGGTAAGTATAAGCTTTTGCAAATCGCCACTGCCTTTTAAGTTGATATCGGAAAACTGGTATTGTTTAAACTGGGCGTACGGTACATCTGCATCAATGGTCATTGTATTGGCAGTAGTATTTAGCGAGCCGTTGATATGACTATTGTTAAATCCTGTGAGTCGCGAATCAATGAGCTTCATGTAATCTTCAACAATGCCTGTGGTAATATCAAACGTAAACACCTGGGGCTTTACATAAGTTGGGGGATTGATGTACGAGGGATAGTAACGATGCAGGAAAAGAGTAAAGGCATCGGGTAATCCCTGCAGATCAAAATCACCTGTAACCGTAGCCTGGAATTCATTTGAAATGGCTGTGAGTTTTTTTAAGCCATTTTCATAGTTGGAATTAACAACTAAAGAATCGAATGCAAGCCGCTTACCATGATTAGTTAAAGAAGCATTGCTGATCCTTGCTGTTCCTACCATATCCGATAAAGAACTTGCCTGCAGGTCGAGGTCAAATTTTCCTTCCAATTGGAAATCTTCTTCCGTTAATCCTAACGCTTTTAGATTGGCATGTACGATATCTGCAGTGGCTTTAAACACCGGTATCTTTCCGGTCAGGTCTACTAAGCCTTGCAGGTGCATATCTGCATTGGGGTCCTTCATTACAAAATCTCCATTGAACAAACGGTTGGTCAAATTGCCTTTTGCCGTAATGTTCTGGTACATGTAATCGCCATATTGAATGCGGCGCACAGTTCCGTCTACCGTCATGTCCAGCGTTTTCCATTTAAAACCTTTTCCTTTCACCTTTCCATTAAAATCAACAAGGCCCAGATGAGGGCTGTTAATAAACTGGCCTAATTGAAAACCATTCGTGGAGATTTTTCCCACATACACGGGTTCTCCTTTTGCAGGAAACTTCATGTTCAGATCTGTTTGAAGTGTTCCCAAATTGGTTTGAATGGTTCCATAGGTTACAAAGTCGTTAATGAAGCCGGTATAGGTTCCCCGAAATTTCAGGTACGTTAGTTTATTCAGATCGGGAGTTTCGATATTTCGAATGGCAGGAAGAAAGCTGACGGCATCAGGATAAGTCGTTCTCAGATCCTCTGCATCAATATTAATTAGCGTTTCATTAATATCCGGCAATCCAACCAAACTAACTGCACCGCGGATATAGGTGTTGTTGCC
>JAGIAB010000450.1 GCA_017745135.1 Flavisolibacter sp. | reverse complement strand
CATACGCGGAGCGTTTATGGCAGCGGGCACTTTCTTTGGTTCTTTCTTTGTGCAAAGAAAGAACAGAACAACCCCAAACCTCCAATTACAAAATTCATCCATACAATTCATCCCCGCTTTTCTACAATTCATCCACCCCTGTAAACGACAAAAGAAGCGGCCTTAAGAATGTCTTGTCTATTTTCTTACTTTGTGAACAATGGGCAGGCCACTGCAGATACCAAAGTTTCATACCAAAGATTTTACCGTGCTTGTCGGCACCATGCTGCCGATGACTATACTGGTCAACTATTTTATGTATCGCGATGCTTATTTTAGTTCAACATCGCAATTCATTATTACTACCATTATCAGCTTTCTGTTTTTTGGCGGAGGCTTTCTCACTTATGGTTTTGTTGCCATTGCACTACGCAACCGCTTTCCCGAAGACCGTCAACTATTTAAAAGACTTGCAATTTGCCTGAGCATTTTCTTTTTAATGTCGGCAGTGTACATCTCACTTTTGTTGCTGGCGTATGATTATTTTAAGTTTTACGGATACGAATACCTGGAGAACGATTTTATCAATGGATACATCACATTGATTACGCTTAACGTTTTCCTTACTTTCTTAAATGAAGGCATTTACCGCTTTGATAAATTCAGGGTGACCATCAAAGAAACAGAGCAACTGAAAAAAGAATACATGCACAGCCAGTTGCTTGGATTGAAAAGCCAGATGAACCCGCATTTTCTTTTTAATAGTTTAAATAGTTTATCAAGCCTGATCCAGGAAAACGCGGATAAGGCGGAAGAATTTTTAGATCATATGAGCAAAGTCTATCGTTACCTTCTGCGCAATAACGAGGAAAAGCTGGTAACTATAGAAACAGAGATCAACTTTATCAAGTCGTATTATTTTTTGCTGAAAGCCAGGCATGAAGACGGGTTAGAATTGCATATTGATGTTTCACCCGAAAGTAAAGAGCAATGGATACCGCCTTTAACTTTACAAATGATTGTTGAAAATGCCATGAATCAGAATGCGGTGAGCCGCTCAAACCCTTTGAAGATCTGGATCAGGAATAAGAAGCATGGATTGGAAATCATCAATTCCGTTCAACCCAAAATCAACAATATAAACTCCAATGCAGAGATCGAAGAAAACATCAATAACAAATACCGCCTTTTATGCGGATGTGAAATTGAAATAGAAGAAACGGAGAACCAACGCTCAATCGTTTTACCGGTAATTGCCAACAAAGAATTGCACCTTGTATGAAGCAATGGATGAAGCCAACAAAACTGGAGTGGATATCGTTTTTTACGGTAATGCCATTGCTTTGCATTTTGCTGAACCATCTTTTATTTGGCGCAAGACAATGGAAGGATGAAGATGTTTGGCTGTATTCTTTCCCCGTTGTTTATATCCAGGGCTTTTGCTCCTGGTACCTGCACATAGTTGTGATGCATTGGCTAAGAGTGGCGCTGCCTTCCATGAATCAAACAGCTTTACGACTAAGCATTTTAGGACTTGCACATCTAACCTTGATATCTCTTACCTACATCACACTTTTTTATGCGTATGATGCAACCAACTTCCTGGACTATCAATTAAACTCTGCCCAATTCTACCATGCTTTGTATTGTGGTTTTGGATTGACTATGGTTGCCACATCTATGTGGGAAGCAGATTATACAATTAAGCAATGGAAAAACAGCCTGACTGAAAAAGAAAAATTGCAGCAACTCACCCTCCAGCAGGAATTTGAAACTTTGAAAAGCCAGGTAAATCCCCACTTTCTTTTTAATTGCTTCAATACCCTTTCTTCTTTAATTGCAGAAGACCGGAAACAGGCAGAAGTTTTTTTAAACGAATTAAGCAAAGTGTATCGCTACCTTCTTCGTAATAATGAAGATGGGTTGAGCAGTTTGCAAACAGAGATCCGCTTTATTGAGTCGTACTACCGTTTATTAAAAACCCGCCATGGAGAAGCCGTTGAGCTCTCTATTGAAACCGATAAAAAATACGATCACTATTTACTGCCTTCGCTGACCCTGCAACTGCTGGTGGAAAATGCAGTGAAGCACAATGTACTTTCAAAAAACAAACCGCTGGTAATCGATATTTTCACAACAGCAGGAAACAAACTGGTAGTAAGCAACAATCTTCAATTAAGAACTTTAAAAGTGCCCTCTAATAAAATCGGCCTTGACAATATAAAAACCAAATACGAACTATTGAATCAGGCCGGTTTCCAGGTATTGAAGGATCAAAAAACATTCAGTGTGGTACTGCCACTGATTTGGAATAAAGCAGCAGACGAGAAAATGATTTCACTGGAACTAAAAAACATTTGACATGAATATATTAATTGTAGAAGACGAAGATCTGGCCGTAAAAAAACTAAAAAAGACCTTGTTCAGCATTGATGAAACTGCCAATGTGGTCGGCGAAGCAGACAGTATTAAAAGCACTGTAAGTTGGTTAGAAAACAATCCTTCCCCGGATTTGATATTAATGGATATTGAATTAGCGGATGGACAAAGCTTCGAGATCTTCAATCATGTACAGGTGAAGAGTCCTGTAATTTTTATTACCTCATATGATGAATATGCCTTAAAAGCTTTTAAAGTAAACAGTGTCGACTATCTGCTGAAGCCTGTACAAAAAGAAGATCTGCAATCTGCCTTAGAAAAATACAAACAGATGAAAAAAGTGTATGCTGCTGAAAAAGAAACTTCTTCTTTAAGTATTGATGCATTGGTTAAAGAACTGCAACAAAAACTTCAAACCAAAGACTACCGTAAACGTTTTTTGGTAAAGCACGGACAAAAGCTGGTATCGGTTGAAGTAGATGAAATTGCCTATTTCTTCAGCGATGGACTTCTAAGGGGAAAGAAGGAGAGCGGCTTTTTTCAGATGTTCCTTATGATATGACCTGGTATAACGAC